>CAYWGB010000001.1:0-29934 GCA_964457825.1 uncultured Campylobacterales bacterium
CAAAATCAGCAAAACTATGATATAGTACAAAAGAACAAGAGAAACTATTTATGGATACACCAATGACATTAAAGATACTAATTTTTACAACACTAGGAATAATGATATATAGATTTCTAGGTGGCAAAGTGCCATTTTTAGATAGCGACAAGCAAAAAGATTCCAAAGATAAAAAACAACAAGAAAACTCCGATGAACTCTGTGAGTGTGAAACATGTGGCACTTACACAGTGCTCAAAGATTGCATTACGCACCATGGAAAATTTTACTGTAGTGCAAAATGCATTGACAAGAAGTAACGGGAGTTAAAATGTTAATTTTTGGTCATGACTATATAGATTACGATGCTTTTGTTGCGATAGACTGCATAGACGATATTGCATCGACACAACCTAATCAAACAGTGTTTATAAGCTCAATAAAAACAAATATAGATACAGTCAAATACTGCAAGTCTAATGGTGTAAAATATGCTATCGTATGCCAAAGCGCCAAAGATGCAATATTTGCAAATGCACTAAAAGCATCATATATCATTACTGATCCTAACAACTCAAAAGTCATACAAGAGATAGCGACAGAGTACATGTTTGATGCAAAAATCTTAGCCTCAATAAGCTCAGATGACGATATAGAATCTATTGCTAATCTAGGTATAGATGGTGTTATTTTAGAACAAGCTATCCAAAGATAAAGGAAGAGATGTCATGCTGAAGAAATTTTTATTCATATTCATTGCCAGTTTTTACTTTGTAGGTTGCACCGCCACTATAAATCCCCAGATTGAACAATCCAGAACCAAGCAACTATACTCACTTCTTATCAAATACAATCCTCAAGTATCCAGAAGTGAGGCAATGCAACTCAGCAAAACTGCCATTTCATACAGCAGAGCTTTAGCTATAAAATACAAAGCCAACACCACTCCTCTAATACACAATGCACTAGTTAACGCTGGGCTGAGAGATAGAGGACTCTGTTTTCAGTGGTCTGATGACCTCCAAAGCAAACTTAATCAATATGGATTTACAACCATGACGATCCATGCAATAGGGGCAAATATCAACCGATACAACGAGCACAATGCCTTGGTAGTATTACCGATAGGCAGCCAAGATCTCAAACGCGGGGTTCTGCTGGACCCATGGAGAAAGTCAGGAGAATTACTTTTCATGCCCATAACAAAGGATACAAAATACCAATGGATTTTTAGACGAAATAGGGTCTAAAGTCAAATAGACTTCCAGCACCAATGCTAAATAGGCAAATAGACTTTGTCAACTAGTTCATCATATTCAAGTTTGGCCTCAGAATCTGTTGTAATTCCTCCCCCGCTTCTATAAAATATTTTATCCTCTTGCTTTTGTATAAACCTTATCATGACTGCAGAGTGCAATGAGTTGCCATCAAATAAACCAAAAACTCCTGCATAAAATCCTCTATCATAATTTTCAACCTCATCAATAATCTCTATGGTTCTCTTTTTTGGTGTACCAGTAACAGATCCTGCCGGCAGCAACTTATCAAAAATGGTGCCAATATTTTCATGCCAATCTACTGATAGCTTAGCCACTATTTTGGAACTCACCTGTAACAAATCTTTAGTACCAGCCTTGACCTTTTCTATATATCTAAACTTCTCTACTCTTACATTATCCCCAACAATTCCCAAATCATTACGCATAAGGTCAACTATCATAACATGCTCCGCCATCTCTTTGGGATTGTGCAATATTTGCTCTTTTGCATTGGGAACATTAGCATCTATTGTTCCTTTCATTGGGTATGCAGAGATTATACCATCCTCTATATCGACAAATCTCTCAGGAGAAAAGCATACGAATTCTCCTTTGTAGTATAGTTTAAACTTGGCCTTAGCATATCGAAACATATCCTCTAGAGACATAGATGACTCTATAGGTGTCTGAAAAGTTAAGTTTAATAGATAGGTATTACCCAATGATATTTGCTCCAAAACAGCCTCTAGTGATCTCTTATATTGCATAAACTCTATCGGGTGCCTAGAAAATGAAAATTTTCCCTCAAATTCTTTGGCTGAATAGTTTCTCCACTCCTCAAGTTTGTAGTAAATATCTTTGTCTAGACTATCCAGGGGCTGCACACAACCACTCATCCCATCATAGGATAGTACAAACAAAAATGGCTCTCTATTTGAGCCAAGTTGATTCATCTTTTGTATGAAGCTATCTTTTATCATATTCTCTCAATATCCTCATCTTTGTCTAGTAAATTGCAAAATTTTAATCCATGCAAAAAAATGGCCCAAGAGATATATATCCACAAAAAGAAAAAAAGTACAATACTGATACTGCCATAGATACTATCATATGTCTTATTGTAGAGCACATAATATACGAATAGTGACTTAGACAGATACCAAACCAAAGATGAGATAAAAGAACTCACGATAGCTGCTTGAAAAGAGATTTTTGTATTTGCAGATATTTGATAGGTGATATAAAATAATCCCCATACCACCACAAAAGGTAAAAATTCGAAGATATGTATATTTTGAGTAATATCATTTTTATTCAAGGCACCTTGCACTATATTGGAAAAATAAAAAGAACTTCCTAAAAATATTGGCATTATAAACAATAGCAACAGATAGATTTTAATAGCTGGCCAGACATTTCTCTTTGGAGTTTCAAAGATATCATTCACGACATAATCATAATTACGAAAAAACATAAATACTGCAAAAAGCACATATCCTACACCAATAATGCCTAATTTATCAGAATTTTCTACATACTGGTCAACATGGGCCATAATAGCATGAGAATCACTTGGCATCAAGTTCGTAAATATTAACAACTCAATATCTTTATATGCTGATTCAAATATAGGCAGTGTTGTAAAAATCCATAGCATTATTACCATCAAAGGGATGATGGCAAAAATTGTACTCCAGCTTAGGCTCGATGCGTAGTATCCTATTTTATCATCAAACAGATCTCTAAAAAAATCTCTCAAAAAGATATAATAATTTCTAAATAGCCTAGTTGCATATCGCCTAGTACTCATATGCTAAAGTCCCATTTTTCCTGGATTCAATGTACCATTGGGATCAAATGCATGTTTAATATCATCAAAAAGCTGCAACTCTTCTGGGCTGAAGGCAATATCCATAAATGCTGCTTTGCTGGTACCAATCCCGTGCTCACCGCTCAAAGTACCTCCAAGCCCTACAACCATTTCAAATATCTCTTCTATGGCCTTATGGCCATCCTGGAGCTGCTTTTCGTCAGTACCATCCACCATAACATTGACGTGAATATTTCCATCCCCAGCATGCCCAAAGCACGGCACTTTGAATCCATATTTATCTCCAATCGCATATATCTTTTCTAGTGCAACGGGCAGCATACTACGTGGCACTGATATATCCTCGTTTAACTTCTTGCTGCCAAATATGGTAACTGCCGGAGAAGCATTTCTCCTGGCTACCCACAGCTCATCTCTATGCTCTTTATCTCTAGCAACCACAAACTCTTGTGCACCGTTTGAAGAAAAAGCCTCCTTAAGTGTCTCTAATTGAAACTCTACCTCTTCTTTAACATTGCCATCCACATCTCCTATTAGCAGAGCTCCAGCATCTTCTGGAAGCTCAATACCCAACTTCTTCTTCAATGCTTGTACAACCAAAGCATCCATAAATTCCATTGCTACAGGATTGGCTCCCGATGCCAATGATTTGAATACCGCATTCATGGCATCATCAACTGATGGAAAAATACCCATATAGCCTGCTGTAAATCTAGGCTTAGGAATTAGTTTAAATGTTATCTCTGTAATCACACCCAAGGTACCTTCGCTTGCTATAATTATCCCTGCTATATTGTACCCTGCTACATCCTTGATGGTTCGCTTACCTGCACGAATCACATCACCATTGGCACGAACTACTCTCAAAGCCATAACATAGTCTTTTGTCAACCCATACTTGGCTGCCCTCATGCCTCCTGCATTTTCACTTACATTCCCGCCTACAGTTGAATACTCTTCACTAGCAGGATCAGGTGGGTAAAAGAGTCCAACCTCTTCGGCCGCTTTTTGCAAGTCCATATTGATTACTCCAGGCTGCACCACGGCAACCATATTTTTTGTATCAATTTCTAAAATCTTGTTCATATGTTTTTCCATAGCCAACATCACACCTCCATTTACAGGCAATGCGCCACCAGTAAACCCTGAACCAGCTCCCCTTGGGGTGATAACAATATGATTATTATCACAATACTGCAAGATATCGCTAACATCATTTTCATCTCTAGGAAACACAACAATATCTGGCTCATACCTTGTGCGAGTAGCATCATAAGAATAGGCAACCAAGTGCGCTTTGTCACTATAGACATTCTCCTTACCTACAATCTTGGCAATTTGGTTGATATGCTTTATATCCATAATTTTCCTTTGCTTGAATTGTATCGATTATACTAATAAAAGAGTAAAAGGTAATTGAGGAGATTATTTAGTATAATTTGTCTTTATTTTGGAGGCTTATTTGAAGAAGATTATACTATTTATTATATGCACGGCTACCATGTATGCATCAAGTATTCACTATAAGCAGTGGAAACATGATTATACTTTTGGCACTTATATGAGAGAGCACAACATCAGTGATGACTTTTTAGATAAAATCTCCAATGAGGATTTAGTTTTTCTATCAGAAATTCAAGCTGGCACCAATTACTACGAACTAACTAGTCATGAAAAACTGATGCAGACACTCATCCCTATCGGCGAAGAGATGCAAATATATATTTTTAGAGATTTGCGAAATGGACAACTAAAATTTGATATCATCCCTATAGCTCACAAAGAGATTGATGATGAAGTATTAGTAAATATAGATGATAAATTCGAAAAAACCATACTCAGCAAACTAAAAAATCCAACCCTCTTAGTCTCTCTCGCTAAAATGTATAAACGATATATTAAGTTATCCAAACTCCAGAAAGGCGACAAGCTCTCTTTGTTGTACACCCAAAAAAGTAGACTAGGGAAGGCAATATCGACACCACATATCAAAGCTGCCCTCGTAGAACATAAAGGAAAAAAACAATATCTATTCAAAGATCAAAATGATCTATATCATCCAGAGACATTCAAAAAATTAGCATACACACAAAGCAAAACCATCATAGCTTCTCGTAGTAAATATTTTGTAAAACCTCTTAATGTGATGAGGATAACATCAAAGTTTACATATAAAAGGTGGCATCCAATCCTCAAAAGATATAGACCGCACCTAGGCCTAGACATAGGAGCAAAAACAGGCACCAAAATACATGCCACAAATGACGGCAGAGTTGTATATGCTGGGTGGCTTGGGGGCTATGGCAAAGTAACAAAAATAAAACACGCCAATGGTTTCCTATCCCTATATGCTCACCAAAGCAAAATTCTTGTCAAAAGAGGTCAAAAAGTCAAAAGTGGACAGACTATAGGATATGTTGGAAATACAGGCAGAAGCACAGGGTCACATCTACATTTTGGACTCTATAAGCATGGAAAACCTGTCAATCCTAGTAAATATATTGGCAAAAGGAAAATCGGTGTTGACAAAAAGATCACACAGAAGTTTACAAAATATAAACAGATAAACATAAAAAATGCCATAGAAAACAAAAAAGTTTTAGAGAATATTCAAGCAGGAGATGAGCAAGGTTTCCAATTTGAAATGTATGACAAGCCATATGATACCATCACTGGTGATTAGATGAATAATGATATCGAAGATTTCACATTAGAGTCTCTGACTGACCCACAATATATCACAGCCTCATTGGCAACATATAAACAAAACTCCATACAAAAAAACTGGGAAGTCATACAAGCCCATGATAGTGTTGCAATATTAATATACCATACGACCAACGATAGTTTCGTGTTGGTCAAGCAATTTAGGCCTGCAGTCTATATGCATAATAACAATGGCACGACTATCGAACTATGTGCTGGCATACTAGACAAAAAATGCTCCTTGGAGCAAACTGCTATAGAGGAGATTGCAGAAGAGTGTGGATATAAAGTTGATTTAGACAATCTTCAAGAGATTACCTCTTTTTACACATCTGTTGGTTTTGCTGGGAGCAAACAGACACTATTCTATGCAGAGGTTAACGAAGAGAACAAGGTCTCTGATGGTGGAGGTGTTGATGATGAGCAAATAGAAGTTATAGAGTTGTCAACCTGTCAAGCCAATGAGTTTATCCTTGACCAGTCGATAGCTAAAACTCCAGGTCTAATGTTTGCTTTTCTGTGGTGGAAAAACAACAAACGCTAATCATCACAATATCTCTTTAATAGGCACTCATAATTCTCTATACGTCTATCACGCAGAAATGGCCAAATATCTCTGATCTGTTTCGTTTTTTCCTTTTCTATACTAGCATATAGTATCATCTCATTTTCATGATCTCCTGTTACTACCATATCACCTTGCGCATCGCACACAAACGAATTACCCCAAAAATTAATACCACTCATGACATCAGACTCATCAGACTCAAACCCAACACGATTACAGCTTAGTACCGGCACACCATTAGCAATGGCGTGCGAACGCTGAATGGTAGTCCAAGCCTCTAGTTGTTTTTGCTTCTCATCTTCGCTATCTTCCATAAACCACCCTATAGCAGTAGGATATATCAGCATCTCTGCACCCTTAAGGGTCATAATTCTTGCAGCCTCAGGATACCACTGATCCCAGCATATTAAAACTCCCAATTTTCCCACAGATGTAGCAATAGGCTCAAAACCTAGATCCCCCGGTGCAAAATAGAATTTTTCGTAAAATCCCGGATCATCCGGAATATGCATTTTACGATATCTTCCAGCAATAGTGCCATCTTTTTCAAAAACAACAACAGTATTGTGATAGAGCCCTTGGGCTCTCTTTTCAAAAAGGGAACTGACCAGTACCACACTGTTTTCCGCAGCCACCCTAGACCAATATTTGACATCATTTTCAAAATCAGCTGCATAATCGAAATATTTAACATCTTCACTCTGGCAAAAATACTCACCTTGATGAAGCTCTTGCAGGACAACTAGCGTTGCCCCATTTTGACTCGCCTCTTTAATCATTTCAGTCGTTATCTGAATAGTTTGCTTTTTGCTAGTATGGTATTTTTGTTGTATTAATGCTATTTTCATATCAGATTTTAACATATTAAAACGATATTTGCATTGTTGAGCAGTGCAGACTCCCACCCTGTTCTATCAGTTTTAAACAATTGATGGGAATAATCTCCCTATCTGGAAATAAATCTATAAATATTTGACGAACATCCTCATCTGATGAATCATTGTATGTAGGATACAGCAGTGCTTTATTGGTAATTAAGAAGTTGGCATATGTAGCTGGCAGTCTATTGTCATTTTTGTCAACAATCTTCTTGGGCATTGGCAACTCAACCAAGCGATATTTTGTACCATCTTTTTTTCTAAATGCTTGGAGTTGTTTTTTCATTTTACTTAGTTCATCATAATGTTCGTCATTCTTATCTTGACAATTGACAAATACTATTGTATCCTCATTTACAAATCTTGCCAATGTATCGATATGAGAATCCGTATCGTCACCCAACAGGTATCCATAATCCAACCACAAAAAATGAGTAGCTCCAAGCTCTTTTGCCAATAAAATCTCAACACTTTCTTTTGTGCTATCAACATTTCTATTGGTGTTGCATAGACATTTGGATGTAGTTAGTATTGTGCCATTTCCGTCACTATCTATCGATCCTCCTTCTAGTATATAATCAATACTGTCCATATGTAATTTTCCAAAGTACCCACGCCTATGCAGCTCTTTACTTACATCGTTGTCAAGAGTTGATTTAAACTTGCCTCCCCAGCCATCAAATACAAAGTCTAATAAGATTTTGCATCTATCTTTTTCCACAGAAAAAGGACCATAATCCCTAACCCATGTATCATCTATTTCAAGCTCAATAAATATAATATTTTGAGTTGAACAAAAATATTTGACAACACTTGCTTTACTTCTGCAGATGATGTAAACAGTTTGATAATATGCAATAGCTTGAGCTATACGAACAAATGGGGCATATGACTCTTCAAGGTTTACTTTTGCCCAATCAGTACCCTCATGAGGTAGGCTCAAAAGTATAATATTGTGCTCTTCCCATTCCGCTTTTAGTCGTCTCATAGTATAATTCTCCATGGCATACATTAAAATAAATAAACAAAATCTATATCACAATCTTAACAAACTAGCACTAAAAGCTGGCTCTATTGAAAAAATTGCCGTCGTCTTAAAAGACAACGCATATGGACACGGCATTCAACACATAGCAGAGCTATGTAGCCAACATGGTGTTACACAGGCCGTAGTAGTTCACGATAGTGAAGTGAGCAAGATTAAACAATATTTCGAACATATTTTAGTCTTAGATGGTACACCTATTGCAGCAGACAACATATCATACGCCATTGGCGATATGCAGACCCTCTTCTCTCTGGCCTCTGATGTCTCCATAGAGCTCAAGATAGACACAGGCATGCATCGTAACGGTATCAGTATGCATCAGCTTGATGAAGCATTAAGATTCATCAAAAGTTCCAATCTAAACCTCACCGGCATTATGACACACTTCAAAAGTGCAGATATTATGAGTAGTGAACTTTATTGGCAGCAGAAAAATTTTGATACTGTCAAAAAAAAGGTTAAGCTTGCAAATTTTGAAAATATTAGATTTCATAGTCATAATTCTGCCGCCCTTATTAGGTCTCAATCCTTTGATGATGATATTGCCAGATGTGGTATTGCAATCTATGGGTATAGCGAGCTTCCATCTAGCTACAATAATCTACAATTAAAACCTGTTCTCTCTCTATGGGCAAAAAGAGTCTCTACTAAAGTCTTACCTAAGGGTAGCAAAATAGGTTACGGAGGATGCTACACAGTCAAAGATGATACAACCGTTTCAACATATGATCTAGGTTATGGTGACGGCTGGCTTAGAGGGGATTGCAAAAATCCATATCGTACTCCTGATGATATGCCAATATTGGGCAAGGTATCCATGGATTTTATATCTTTAGAGAGCAAAGAGGATGAAATTTGCATAATGAGTGATGCACAAGCGGTCGCTAGACACTTTGACACCATCTGCTACGAGATAACTACCTCGTTATCAAAAGATTTAGAAAAAATCATTGTTTAGATTCAACTACACTAGTCTAAATCATTAATCCAAACGTTCATATCTGCATCGCTAGCCATTTTCCAGTCTGCTCGAGGACTGAGCGATATTGTTCCCACTTTTGGTCCATCTGGCATACTGCTTCTCTTGAATTGTTGAGTAAAGAATCTACGTAGAAATACCTTGAGCCATCTCTTTACTGTAGTCTCATCATATCTACTACCAAATGCTTCGAGTGTCAAAAATAGTATCTTTTTTGGATTTGCCCCATACTTAATAAAATGATACAAAAAGAAATCATGCAATTCATAAGGCCCCACAATAGATTCTGTCTCTTGCACTGCCCCTTCGCCATCGCTTGGTAGCAACTCTGGGCTAATTGGAGTATCTAATATGTCATCTATGATAGCAGATAGCGTCTCATCAGACTTAAAGTATTCTATAACATATCTGATGAGAGTTTTTGGAATCCCACTATTGATAGCATACATACTCATATGGTCGCCATTATAAGTACTCCACCCTAGGGCAATTTCGCTCAAATCTCCCGTACCGATCACTAACCCATTTTCTTGATTTGCCATATTCATCAAAATAGCAGTTCTGGCTCTTGCCTGCACATTTTCATAAACTACACTCAAGTCATCCCTATCATGACCAATCGCTTCAAACTCTTTTAGCGCGATATCGGTTATATCTACCTCTTTTAGAGTAACACCTAATCTCTCACATAGTGCAATAGCATTGTTCTTGGTTCGCTTGGTTGTCCCAAATCCAGGCATGGTAACGGCAATAATATCTGCACTACTCCTGCCCATAATCTCATATGCCTTGTGTGTGCTAAGCAGCGCCAATGTAGAGTCAAGTCCACCAGATATCCCTATTAAAACTTTTGGTATCCTAGTATGTTTCAATCTCTTAATCAAGCCATATGCTTGAATCTGTACAATCTCATGAGATATATGCTCTCTATTGGCATGTTTTGATGGTACAAAAGGGGTCGAACTTATAGCCCTATTTAGTTTGGATATTCTATTTATATCAACCAAATCAATTACTCTTGTCTCTATGCGCTTTGTATCTGCATAGCTAGACTCATTAATGCGAAGCCATCTTAGCTTTTGCAAATCTATATCTGCTGTAATAATATGGCTATCCTCAGAAAAACGCTCATTTTTCTCAAGTAGTGTTCCATATTCTGCAATCAAACACTCACCACCATATACAGTATCAGTGGTAGACTCTCCTACTCCAGCAGAACTATAGACATATGCACCCACACATCTAGCGCTCTGTGTTCTGACCAACTCTTCGCGATACTCATGTTTACCCACGAGCTCATTGCTGGCACTTAGATTAAATATAATATTTGCTCCACTGCTTGACATCTGATTACTAGGCGGAGTAACGGCCCACAGATCCTCACAAATCTCCACACCCAAGAGAAGATCCTCACCATCACCAAACAACAAATCCACACCAAACGGTACTCTCTGACCGGCTATTTTAATTGTGCTATTGATGATATCTATTCCCGAAACAAATTGTCTTTTTTCATAAAATTCTTTTTTGTTGGGTAGATAACTTTTAGGTATTACTCCCAATATCTTGCCAGATTGCACTACTACTGCACAATTGTATAGCCTGTCAGCATCCATTATACTTGCACCGACAATAGCTATAATTTTGCTACCATTAGTCTCTTCTAGGATGTGACTCAAAGCTCTATTTTGTGCCTGCAAAAGAGTGCTGTTGAGAAATAAATCACTAGCGGTATATCCAGTAATACAAAGTTCAGGAAAGACAACAACGCTACACTCTTTGTCGTTGGCCTCTTTTATTAATGCAACTATCTGCTTGGCATTAGCATCTGTATTGGCAACCTCTGTAGCAATCATTGCAGATGCTACTCTGTAATATCCATACATCTATATCCCCTTTGGGCCCACAGGCAAAGTAGCATATTTTATCATAAATTGCCTACTTGATCGTTTTTAACTTTTTTAAAAAAGATTCAGGAGGTATATACCCCGTTAAAAATTCATTATTCAATGGCTTAGAGCTGCTATCAAAAAAGAGAATATTTGGAGCACCAAAAATATTGTATTTATCCATTATTGCCTTATCACCTTCTGTGTATTTTGTGATATCCACTTGAATAAACTTAAATCTCTTAAACTCCTCTTTAACTTTTGCGTCAGCAAAAGTAATATTCTCTAGCTCCAAACAAGCTGCACATCCATCTTTGCCAATATCTACTACTACTGGCTTACCAGCACTCTCTATCTCGTTTTGCAACCTCTCTAGCGTATACCCTAAACGAGAGGACTTCTCATCTGCCTTGTCACTATTTGTCTTCTTAAGTGTTGCACTTTTTACTTGTGTAAATCTGTCAAGTGGGTTCGTCAATGAAGTTGACCCACTCGCAAATCCAACAAACAAAATAGTCCCATATAGAAATATCATAACTCCAAATAGAGTAAACAACTTAACAAAGCCATCCCTAGTACGTTTCGAATCAAATGTGCCCATATAAATAGAGATACCAATCAGCAACACAGAAGACAACAGCATCGTGACACTCGGAGGCAGTAATCTAGACAGGATATAAAGTGCTACCATCAACATGGAGACACCAAATAGTTGTGATACTCCAGTCATCCAGCCACCAGGTTTCGGCACCAATCTGTCTGCACCAACACCTATTAACAAGAGTGGCATGCCAGCCCCAAGACCCATAATAAACAAAGAAATTCCACCAAGTACCGCATCTCCAGTACTTGCGATAAACGCAACTGCTCCGCTAATCACTGGCGCCGTACAGGCTCCTACTATTAAAGCAGAAAGAGATCCCATAATTGCTGTCCCGACAAATCCTTTGCCCTGTGCATTATCACTCGCCTTCATTATTTTACTCTGCCAAGAAGATGGAAGAGCAAGCTCGTACAATCCAAACAACGATAGAGCAAGGGCAACAAAAAGTCCTGCAAACGGTATCACTACCCAAGGATTGTTCATATTTGCAGCCAAGTCAAATTTAAACAGACCAGCCACAACTCCAATCAGAGCATATGTCAAAGCCATAGATACTACATATACCAAGGATATTGTAAAGGACTTACCACGATTGATTTTACCGTCCTTGTTACCTTGTTGTAAAATAATCGAAGAGAGTATAGGAACCATAGGCAATATACACGGTGTAAGCGCCAGCAGCAAACCAGCTATAAAAAATAGCAAAAGTACAAAAAAGAGATTTCCACTAGCCAGTACATCACTTATCTTGCCTGCATTGCCACTGCTTATGAGGGAGGATATTTTAGAGAATAGACCTTGAGATGATTCCTTATCTTGTGCGAACTTAAATGTTCTTTTTTGAGGCAAATAGCATATCCCTCCATCCGAACACCCAGTCATCTCGATTGTGACATTAAAATCTCCATCCACTCGATTGCTAATACTTTTCATTGGTATATCTACAGAAATATCATGAAAGATTTCATCTTTTCCATGTATTTGGGCTTTTGGCAAAGCAGGAGAGAGTTCAAAGTTTTCAGGAGATGTAACCTTAAAGTGCAAATCCTTTTTATAAATATAAATTTTGTCGCCTAGCTTTATGTTGACTTTTATCTTGTCGCCATCTTTTTGCACTGCTGCCTTAAAGGCTTCACTAGGTTGCAAAAATTTCTGTTGCTTAGAGCCGCTAAAACCACTAAAACCTGCCCCATCTAACGCAAACATACTTGCTGCAAGTACAAATAATATATATGCAATTTTTATTTTCATTCTCTTCTCTCTTTTACTAAATATTACAAACTATATCAAATATTGATAAACAGATATTCTAATTTTACAGCTCTACCACATCCCACCCCTCTTCTAGCATCAATGCTTTTGCTTTGGAGCACAAAGGTGCATCTATTATCATGCACTTTTTAAATATCTTTGAATCGTTGTATTTTTCAAGTCTACCATGCAGTTCCATCAACTCCGTAGCCTCTTTCCTGAGTATTCTGCTCTTTTTGGATATATATATAAGCATTGTGTAGTATTTTTTTAAATCCACACCAAGATAGAGACCTACTCGCTTTCTACTTCCTAGCTCTTTTGGAAGCACCGGAGATAATCTGCTAAAAACTTTTCCATGCTTCCTGCAGATATCTATGACATTTCTCATCCTAACTCCTCAGTGGGTGATATTGATAGAGGGTATCTCTCAACTCTTTTTGTTCTATATGTGTGTATATTTGGGTTGTTATCAGAGAACTGTGCCCCAGTAACTCTTGAACTACTCTCAAATCAGCACCGCCAATAATAAGTGATGATGCAAAAGAATGCCTCAGTACATGAGGAGAGACACCTAGATACTTTTTTGTAATCTTGTATGCCGAGACTCTACTCAACGGTTCACCTTTATAGTTTAGCCACAAGTAACTGCTTTGTACATCAGCATTGGCTAAATACTCCTCTAGAGCCTCGATTGCCACAGGTGCCAACGGTACCATCCTCTCTTTTTGCCCCTTGGCATACCTTATTTTAAGCCAGCCATCTACGATATCGGCTCTCTGCGCAGACAAAGCCTCTGATATACGGCACCCACTGGCATATAAAAATAGTATCAATGCATAGTCGCGCTTACCTGCAAGCTTACCTCTATCGATCAATTCTAGCCCGCTTTGCACCTCATCCAAAGAGAGATATTTGGGCAAATTCTTTGGAATCTTTGCCATGGGGATTTTAATTTTAGAGGTTGTAAATTCTTGACTATGGCAAAAATTGTAAAAAGAGTTGATTGCAGAAAGTTTACGGTTCAACGTTCTCTTGTTGTCAAAGCCTGACAAAAAAGATAAGATATCTATGCTATCGAGCATCAATAAATTCTTATTGCTATGCTCCTCCAGCTGTTCCAAATCACATACATAAGAGCTAATGCTTTTTTCATCCAAAGCCTTGATGACGCTAAGATGCTCCTCAAATGCCTGAATTGCATTACTCATTTTTAGATAATTACTTTCCTGCCAAGTAGTGATCCATTTTCTTTGCTATAGGTGCCAACTGAGAGTTGTCATCTATTTGCATTAGTTTACTTTTTGCTGTTTTGTAATCTTTTTTATTAAGCGCTGCATAAGCCTCTTGCATGAGGCTCAAGTCATGATAATATTTTGAATCTTCTTGCGTTTGATTTATGAGCCCTAGATGGTACCTGCTTATATCAGCTATCAATGTGTCACTACTCTTAGATAGTCTCTCTAACTCTTTTGCATCTGTACTCTTGATGGCTGTCGAATAGCTATACAGCTCAAACAGCTTAGGATTTAAACTTTTTAATTTCTCGGCTAGTGCTTTATCGTCTGGTGTTTTTTCTAAAGCCGCCAAAGTCTCATTTGCCGCCATAAGGTTCTCTTTATCTTGATAGGTTTTATAGTTCCACCCTGCTATGACTAAAACAACTATTCCGGCGAATACCCATATTTTTTTCTTGTGCTTATTGTATGTCTTCTCTACTTTGAAGGCATTTTCCAATATCTTCTCATCAGTCGTCAATGACTCTTTTACAAACTCTACTTCATCTTTTAGGCCCACTTATTTCTCCTTGGTGCTATAAACTTGCAAGAATTATACCATTTACACTTAAAACTATAGCTCCACAATGGTTGCTCCCATATTGCCGGGAACCTTGTAGAAATTATCTATCTTTGGATGTTCACGTAAATACTCTGCAACTAATCTGGCAAGTATGCCGCCCCCTGTGCCATGTATTATCTCCACCTCATTGAGCCCATGCAGCATCGCATCAGATATAAATTTATCAACCTTCTCTATCGCTTCATCTCCATACATTCCCAAAAGCTTTATCGATACCGATGCACTACTTTTTTGTACTCTTGTGGTCACTTTTGGCTCTTTCCTGGCAGGTTTGGATATCTCGACTTGAGTCAATTTCAAATCCACCATTGGCACTCTCATCTTGAGTCCATCCACTACAATAACTGCTTCTTCTGCTTTTATAGACATCACCTCACCTCTGTGCGAACGATACTTTACATTATCTCCCACTTTAAGTTTCGGCTTCTCTCTCTTTGTGATTGGTTTTGCTTTGATTTTATGCTTGTGCGCTTCATTTAAGAGCCTTCTACCATCTGAGCTATCTTTACTGTTGAGAGCCTGCTTGGCTCTTTTTGTAGCAGCATTGTACCTATTTTCTAGAGTGGCTATCGCTTTACGCTGCTCCTCTTGCATTTTCTCTTCGATGGACTCGAGGTGTACCCTTTTTTTCTCAAGTTTCTCTCTCTCAGCTTCAACTGTTTTAATTTTTTGCCTCATCTCTCTCTCAAGAGTAGTAGATTTCTCTATTAATTCTCCAAGTCTCTCTTTGTCTTCACCAAAGAACTCTTTGGCCTTCTCTATTACAAGTGTTGATATTCCATATCTCTGTGCAGTCTCAAAAGCATAACTCTTGCCTATACTTCCTTGTAGGTACCTATAAGTCGGTAGCCTTCTCTCCTCATCATACAGTGCGGCTACAAGTTCAACATCATCATCCTCTGCCATTAAAGAGGCTAGTCTTTTGTGGTGCGTAGTCACTATAAAAGTATTGCCTCGTTTTTTCAAATCTTCCAGCATGACTTTAAAAAGTGCCGCGGCCTCATCTGCATCAGTTCCCAACTCTATCTCATCTACCCCCACAATAGCACCATTGACTCTAAATAATCTGGAAAACTCTTGCATCCTACCTGCAAATGTAGATATATCATTTTTTACTGATTGGGGATCATCTATGATGGCCTCAATATTTTTAAATTTTCCTATTTTTGTTTTATGCTTAGTGCATCTAAAAGGCAACAGATACTTGCTCATATATACAGCACTCAGTATAGACTTTAGCAGCATCGTCTTTCCGCCCGCATTTACACCAGTCACCAACATAATCTTTTTATTAAAACTCAAAGATATCGGCACGCAGTCGCTGATGGCAGGGTGTGCAAAATTTTCCAATATTATCTCACTGCTACTCGATGGCAGCACAAACTCATACTCATAAGCTTTTGCAAAATTGACTCTTGCTTGATAGTGATCAAACTTGTCATACTCATTATTGATATAGTTTAAAAATCTCTCCCATCTATAAAAAACCGCTGAGAAATCACGACAATATCTCCATATAATCTGCTCCTTTTTTTGCACCAACTCACTCTGTATATCTTTTAACTCTGATATTTTTGAGGGCACGATATAAAAAAATCCTCCAGAACTTCTGCCTATTACTGTTGCCTTGAGCACATTGGAAAAGCCTCCACGAACCAGTAAACACTCTTGAGAGTTTTGTAGATGTATCTGCGTGTCAACCAAATAATCGCTCAAGCTCGAAGATCGGCTTATCTTATAGAGTGCATCTTTTATCATCTGCTTATTTTTTGACAATGCTCTATCCAGATCTCTCAATTCAGTATCAAGTTCAGGATTGATTTGTGCATCATCTGTAAAGTAATTCGTTACCTCTAATATCTCATCTGGAATGTCAATACCATGTATCCAGCTAGATACTGGCTCTTGAAAGCTAACACTCTTAAGCCTACGGAAATATTCAACAATATTTACAAAAACATACAACTCATCCAGAGACAAAATTGCCTGCTTACGTAATCTGGCCAACCAGCCGTCCACGATAGGTACCTCTACGGGGTCAGGAAATTCCACTTGCGCCAATGACTCTACATAACGGTAGTGCTGGTTGATATCACCTTGCATTATGATTGATTTTTCTCTCGCAAAAAATTTACTAAAATTCTTTACATGACCATCTAAATCAAGTTTTGTAACTATACTCTCTTTGTAATCTTCTATTGACATATATTTTTACACCACTTAATATTGTCAATATATTCGTAGACCATTACTATGCCTCTCCACGTATCTGATAAGTGATATCTCCAGCCCCAAATCCTACTATCAAGTCTTTACTATATTCTCGGATAACATGTCCATCTTTGTATATTTTGACAATACCATCTTCTTTGCTGACGTTATCTGCCAACAAAAGTTTATATCTACTAAAAGCACCTTTGAGATCTATCTCTACCTCTATCTCTCCTGCTGCCCAAATAGGTAAGATGACAAGCTCGTCAACACCTTCGAAGCAGTTGACAAATCCATCTAGATTATCTATAGTTCTGCTGTACTTATGAGGCTGCCAAATAGCATAGATATTGCTAAACTCTCTTTTTTTTGCATACTCTTGTAAAGACTGCATTGTTGCTTTTATCTCGGTTGGATGGTGACCATAGTCATCTATGACAACACACTGTTCTCTATCTTGGATGATATCAAAACGCTTTTTGATACCTGAGTACTTCAGTAAATTTTGTCTGATATCCTCTAATCCCTCACCAAGCTCAAGCGCTGCCAATATTGCCAAAGCTGCATCTAGTGCAATATGATATCCAAAACCATATACATCAAATCTACCGATATTTGACAGTTCAAATCTAGTATAAGGCTTTCCGTCCAATAATATATACTCCACATTGGACAAATCTTTGGATGGATACAGCCTGATACTATCTAGCTCCAGAGTTGACAACCACTCATCTTCCGCATTTATTACACGTATCTTAGCCAATGTCAAAAATTTCAGGTATGCATCATAAAATCGTTTCTCATCATACTCATAGTACTCCATATGCTCCGGTTCAACATTTGTCACAATAGCCAAGTACGGGTTAGAGTTCAAAAAACTCTCATCACTCTCATCAGCTTCAAATACAACCCTGTCATTATCACAGTGACGTACGTTTGAGCCAAATAATTTATTGATAGCCCCTATAAGAGCATTTGTTTGCGGTACAACAGCGGACAACATAGCAGAAGTTGTACTTTTGCCATGTGCGCCACCCACTGCATACACCTGCTTCTCTTTAAGGATAAACTTTAGTGCCTCTTTTCTAGATAACAGTTCAATCCCTAGCGCTTTTGCTTTTTTATATTCACTATTCGTGGGTCTAACAGCTGCTGAGTAGATAACCAAATCTACATTTTCTACAGCATCTTCATGATGCGGTATTGTAATTTTGGCTCCAAAATTTGTGGCCAAATCATTTGTAATTTCACTCTGCTTTATATCACTTCCTGAAATTTTATGACCGTCATTAGATAAAAATTTTGCCAATGCCGAGAGTCCAATACCGCCTATGCCGATGAAGTGTATTTTTTTAGACTGCACTATTTTTGCTCCTCAAGTACCTTTAACTCCTCTTTTGCTTCCATAATAAATTTTGAAAACATCTGCTGAAGTATATCGACTGGCTGCACAAATGTCGTGATAAAAAATGAATTTGGATCTTCTGGATTCATACCCTTAATGTCCACTAGATTGTCAATAAAGTCATCAAAACTATGCCCAGCCATCACCGCGCCCACATGAACAAGCATCGCTTCTCTAATCTCATCATCTTGTATCATATGGTACAAAACCAAAAATATCTCCTTGGCACCTTTTTTATCATTTTCACTATATCTCTGTATGCCATGCTCATATATAGCTCGGGCAGTAGCCCAATCTTCTGGATTACCTAGATCAAACTTTTTATTATTTGAAAGATACTCTGCTAATGTATCAAATGATGTGTTGACAATAAATGTAAATAGATCATTAATCTCTTCTTCTTCAGCCTCTATGACAAGTTTTGCATCAAGCAACTGATATCCCTTTGCCACAGAATTTTCCTCTTTCATCTCTTGCTCTAGTTTTTTCAAATTATCCAAAAAATCACTATCTTTTTTCAACGCTTCTATATCTAACTCTTGATTATTCATTTTATGCCTTTTTAAAATTATTAATAAACTTCGCAACTCTACTTAAAATATCTCTTGTTACGCTAGCTTCATGCACAAGTGCCAATCTAACATATCCGGCTCCCATACCATCTCTACCCAAAAATGATCCTGGCAAAACTTTTACATTATACTCTTTGTAAAGTTCTTGTGTAAACCTCAGTTCATCATCAACCTCTAGCCATATATAAAATGTCGCTTCTGGAATTTCAATGTCGAGTAAATCTTTGGCTATAGCAAAGTTGTCTATATACTTTTTACGAAACAGATCCACATGTGCCTGATCCGCCCAGGCAACAGCAGATGCGTGTTGCAGTGGCAATGGAGAGGCACAGCCAACATATGTACGATACTTCATATATTGTTCTAAAATTTCACAATCTCCTGCTATAAAACCAGACCTCAAGCCTGGTGCACTAGAGCGTTTAGAGACAGAGTTTATCACCAATATATTTTTAAATTCATGATTACCAGTGTCAACTGCGGCGTTAAGCAAAGATGGAAGTGGCTTGTCAAGATAGAGATCTGCATAACACTCATCATTTAGTAACACAAAATCATACTTCAAAGCCAACTTCGCCCACCTCTTGAGCTCATCGTATTTCATAACGGAACCTGTAGGATTGTTTGGAGTATTGAGTATAACCAAGTTTGCTCTTTGTAATGTGTCAATATCCACAATAGGAGCAAAACCGTTATCTTTCTCAAGATTCAAATATATTACATCTGCACTGCTAGCTTTCGCCGCACCTTCATATATTTGATAAAATGGATTTGGAAACGCAACTACTGGTGATTTAATATCTGACAACAAAAACTGTGGAAAATTAAACAACACCTCTCTCGTACCAAAAGTTGGAATAATTTGGCTATTTTCAAGTAATAGCCCAAACCTAGTCTCGAGATACTTTAACATTGCATCTCTCAATACTTGCTCGCCACTACTCTTGGGGTATTTATTTAAATAATCTGCACTATTGCACAGTTCATCTTTGATAAACCGTGGTGTATCAAACTGTGGCTCACCAATAGTTAAACTCTTGCCTTCATAGTCATCATTTGGTTCTATACCATCAAGTAGTAGATTCAATTTTTCAAATGGGTACTTTTCGAAATCCATATTTTTCCTTATTTTGCCAACCAGTTTATAATCTGATTTTGCAGTGTACTGCCTTTCCATTTTTGGGCACCGTTGTATAGGATTACTACACTATATATTTTACCAGAACTCTTTGCCTTTACATACCCAGCGATATTTTTTGCATCTTTTAAAGTACCGGTTTTCATCCATGCTCTATGTTTTGCAACCGCATGTGCAAATCTCTTCTTTATTGTACCATCTACCCCAGCTATAGATAGTGCATTTCTCCATCTAGACCCATATCTTTTATTGGCGCTCTCTAGTACCTCTGATAAGGCTCTTGCTGTTACTCTAGAACTCCTTGATAGACCTGACCCATTATCCAAGATTACCTTTTCATCCGAGAGAAGCCCACCTTTTTCTCTGAGTGTTTTCATGACAGCATCTCTCCCTTTTTGTACAGTAGCAGGTGCATCATAGTTTTTTGCACCCTGTATCAATAGCAAATGTCTAGCGTATAGATTATTACTCTTCTTGCAGGTCTTAGAGACAATTTGTAAAAGATTCTTTTTGGAATAATGGGTAAATAGTAACCGCGAGGTACTTGAGCTCTTTTCTAATCTCATCTTCCCATTGAACATTATGTCATTTTTTTCAAGCTCTTCCTTAAAGAGATTAAACATTGCATAATATGGATGAGAAAGAACCTTTTTGATGACTCTCTTTCTGCAACTAGTCGACAATGGACCTGATAACGTCACAACAGTTTTGGACTCACGTCTACTTACATCCACCCTAGGCCAAGAGCAGTTACCTTTACATGCTTTGGAGGATGGCTTGAGGTTATTTACTATGGTATAGCTTGCATCTGGTACTGTTTTTTTAGCTACTATTCTTCCATTTACGGATACTATTTCGATTCCAGAGAGATGATCATCCAACATGAGTGCATCTGGCATTGCATTATATTCACTATATCTATTTTTGTCAAAACCAGAATTTATTTTGTTACTTACATCAAAAAAGCTTCTATCGACTATGAGGTCTCCACTAATTGAGTGAATCCCAAGTGCCTTTAGTCTTTTGATCATTTTTGGTATATCTCTAGAGGAGAATGTTGGGTCACCAAAGGATTTCACTATCAGATCGCCTTGAATATCTCCCTTCACATAGACACCATCATATGATACCTTTGTTGGCCATCTAAAATCCATACCAAGATCAAGCAAAGAGGCATACGTTGTAAAAATCTTCATTACTGATGCTGGCTTTCTGGACCTGTCTGGGTTTATGGAGACAAGAGTCTCATTCGTTTTTATATTCTTAATCAAAATACTTATATGTGATGATTTGATACCATCCTTTAGCATCAACTCATTGACCTTGCTTCTAGCCGATGCCTCAAGCACTATTATCGTGGACAAAACTATTATGCCTATTTTAAATATAAATTTCACTATTTCTCACTATTTATTGCATTGTAAAGTCGCTGCATTGCAACCTCTAATATCTCACGAGACGTACCGATGTTTAGTCTCATAAAACCACTTCCTGCCTCGCCGAAGCTATAGCCACTATTTAGCCCGAGCTTAGCATCCTCTATAAAAAATCTCTCCAGCTCTTTGTCATCCATTCCTAGACCTCTGCAATCTAGCCACATTAAAAATGTTGCATCGTGCTCATATACGGTAATCTGTGATACCTTGCTGTCAATAAAACCCTTGACATACTCATAATTTTGCTTTATCTGTATACTAAGAGCATCAATCCACTTACCATCGTCATTATAGGCGGCTTTGAGTGCCACTATGCCAAAAAGATTACCGTTATCTAGGCCAGCTCTTTTGTGCATTTGGCTGTATCGTCTCCTCAGGCTATCATTTTCTATGATTGCATATGAAGTATTCAAGCCTGCTATATTGAATGTCTTGGATGGTGCATGCAGAGTCAGCACATAGCCACTTGCGCCCTCTAGACTGGCTATAGGCGTATGTTTTTTCTCAAAAACCAAATCAGAATGTATCTCATCAGATATGATAATTACATTATGTTTTATGCAGATATCTAACATCATTTGTAGCTCATCCACGCTCCATGACCTAGTGGTTGGATTGTGAGGCGAGCACAACAAAAAGAGTTTTGCCTCTTTTGCCTTTTGCTCGAAGTCTACAAAATCTATACTCACTTTGCCATCTTTTTGAACAAGTTTATTATCCAATAACTTACGTCCATTTCTTTTAACCGAGCTAATAAACGGGGGATATATCGGTGTCTGCACCAAAATCCCGTCGCCTTCTTTGCTGTACTCTTTTATGGCAAGGTTTATAGAAATCACAACGCCATGCTCAGGCACTATCCACTCAGGTTTTATCTCCCAACCGATACTCTCTCGATACCATCTTGCAATCGAGTCATAAAACTCATCATCATAGATTGTATAGGCATACACTTGATGCTTGGCTCGCTTTATCAATGCATTTTGCACAGATTTAGGACTTTCAAAATCCATATCAGCTACCCACAACGGCAACAGGTCCGACGTCCCGAACATAGACTGACGTCCATCCCATTTCGAGCAAAAACTACCTTCTCGATCCACACATGAGAGGTTCATTAAAACTCATCTTTCTCTTTGGCACTCTCCACTAAACTAACTATAATAGTGTAAATATTTGCCACAATCGCACCTGCTACCAGTCCTGTAGCGAGTGTCTGGTTATCATAAAATTGGTATGCAAAAAAAGCCGGTATCAGGTGCAAATCTGCTACCAATGAACCAGCCAAAAGCTCAGCTGATAGTACATTTCTGATGCCTATTTTAAGCATTGTAGAGACAATATTAACACTACCTGCTAAAAAGATTGCAAATGCCGAATACTCAAACATATAGCTAATACTTGTAGTCAAACTCATCAATGCAAAAAATACATAAAACACTTTACTCCACTTCATTATCGTCTCCTTTGACTTCTCTTTGTTATATTGTGCCCTGTTCGTACATATTACGCATCTTCTCTTTTTCTTTTTCTCTTTTGAGCTTCTCGGCCTCTTGCTGTCGATATCCACTAACGCTAAATCCTAATTTTGACAATAGAGGTGACGCAACAAATACAGAAGAGTATGTACCAACAATAATTCCGATTAAAAGTGTAAAACTAAATCCTCTGATTGACTCTCCTCCTAAAATGTACAAAGAGAGTACAACAAAAAATGTCGTCAGTGATGTAAGTACTGTACGCGAAAGCGTTCTTGTCACTGATTCATTAATGATATTCGATAGCACTGCATCTTTGATGGTTTTGATGCCCTCCCTAATCCTATCAAATACTATGATGGTGTCATTTAAAGAATATCCCACTATGGTCAAAATAGCTGCCAAAATATCTAGGTTGACATCAATCCCAACCAGTACAAGCACCCCTAATGATATGCTAACATCATGTACGAGCGCCAGCACAGATGCTACGGCAAATCTCCATTCAAATCTAAATGAAACATATATTAATATTCCCAATATCGCATAAAAAGTTGCTTCTAGGCCACGATTTCTAAAATCATTACCCGTCTTTGAGCTCACCATATCAACACTACGCACCTCTAGATTGCCAGTATCTTTCAGAAGCTTACTCATCTCTATCCCGACATCATTTACCACAGAAGATTGACTTTTTTTAATCCGCACTACTACCTCTTGTGGCGAGCCAAACTCAGTTACTGATGCGCCTTCGTATCTGCTCACAGTAGACAGTTTCTCTCTAATCTTTTCGATAGGGGCTGGGCCATCATACTTGATCTGCACTAACGTCCCGCCAGCAAAATCGATACCATAGTTGAGCCCTTTACTAAAGAGTAAAATCCAAGAACCAATCACCAATACCAAAGATAACACTCCAACTTTTTTGCTAATACCCATAAAAGGGATTGGTTTTTTGTAATTAAAGACTTCCATCTCTACTCCTTTGCTCTTATGCCAAACCAGAGGCCAAGCTTATCTTTTTTGATTTTTGAGATAAACATCTCATATATTCCATGAGTACCAAGTATCGCTGTTAGCATAGAGGCGAGAATACCGATTGTCATCGTAACTGCAAAGCCTTTAATAGGACCGCTCCCAAATACAAATAACAATATCGAAGTTATCAGTGTTGTAACGTTTGCATCCCAAATCGCAGTAAATGCATTTGCATATCCATCTTCGATAGACTTGGCGATAGATTTACCAGACTTGAGTAGCTCTCTTATTCGTTCATTGATGATAACATTCGCATCCACCGCCATACCCACAGTGAGGACTATTCCTGCCATACCTGGCAATGTCAATGTAGCACCAAAGAGTGACATAATTGCCAAAATCAAAACCAAGTTACCAACTAGAGCAATATCAGCAATCAGACCAGAAATACCATAATAGATAATCATAAAAAGAATTACAGCAACAAATCCAAATATCAATGCCAATGTACTAGCTTGTATATTATCTGCACCCAAGCTAGGGCCAACGCTTCTCTCTTCTTCTAGAGCCACAGGAGCCAATAGCGCCCCTGAACGTAATGCAATAGCGATATCTTTCGTCTCTTGCTGCGTGAAGCTTCCTGTAATTTCACCTTTCCCACCACCTATTCTGGTCTGAATATGTGGCGCGGTATAGACCTTGTTGTCTAGTACTACTGCCATTCTATCTTTTCGCTCTTTAGCTACTTCTGTAAAATCAGCAAATATTCTACCGCCGTCTCCACTCAGCTCAAATGTTATGATCGGCTTGCCATCTCTAGCAGTAGCTTTGGCATCTGTGAGCATCGATCCAGTCAATATCGGTATAGCTTTCAATAGATATTTCTCTTGTGGATTGTTAACATCTGGCAAAATAATATCACCATATGATTTAGCCTCCGCATCACTCATACCGTAGACATCATTTGCTCTACCCTCATCGACTGCCATCATCGTCAAATATGCAGGTTTAGCAATCAGAGCCTTGATCCTCTCTCGCTCTTCATTTGTCTTGACTCCTGGAACCTCGACCAGTATCTGATCTTTGCCCTGTTGTGCAACAGTAGGCTCTGCCAAACCAAACTGATCTAGCCTATTTCTGATAGTATCAACAGCTTGCAATACAGAGTACTCTTTGACGGCAATTTGTGCTTTGGGAAGCATAGTTACTGAGACTTTGGTACCTGTAGGCACTATCTTCATCTCAGGCAACTCTTTTACGAGTATATCCTTGATTTTACCAACCTCATCCTCATCCAAGACCTCAAATCTAATCTCTCCAGTCTCTTCGTCGAGCTCTAATCCATCGATCCCCATATCTTCTCTGTCTAAAACATAGCTGATAGTTCCAGCCACAGATTTCATCCGAGATTTTACAGCCTCTTCAGTCTTGACACTGAGCAAGAGATGGAGTCCACCTTGCAGATCCAGACCAAGTGTGACTTTTTTACCACAAGTCTGATTTGTATCTACTTCACCGGCTTTTACTGTACACTTAGTCTGCAAAAAGTTTGGAGCAGAAAAGACCACTCCGAACACAAATGCAAATGCAAACAGCACTACTCTATAGTTAAGTCTACTAATCATATATATCCTTACGCGAGTTTTCTAGAAACAAAAGCCTTTTCTAGTTTCACAATCACTTCATCATTCAGCTTGATTTTGATAAAATCATCCTCACTCTTGACTACTTCAGCATGCAATCCTCCTGTCGTGACAATCTTGTCACCTTTAGTGAGCGAAGCCAACATCTCAGCGTGAGCCTTCTGTTGCTTTTGTTGCGGTCTGATAATCAAGAAATAAAAAATAGCAAATAGCGCAACAAATATAGGTACTTGTTGTAACATTGGTGACATGGAAATCCTTTGAAATTAAAAATTAGAGATTATTTTAACACTTATAGTATAACAATGGGCTTTTTGATAGCCTTTCTTGGCTCTGCATTTATCTATATGCAGTGGTTTGGACTAGACAGCATAATTTTACAAAATATATCTGCTCTATTGTTTTTTTGGCTAATACTAAACCAAAACAACTCTACTTGGTTTTGGAGTGGATTTTTCATCTCGATTGGGTGGTTTTGGTGGATAAATGTCAGCTTTATATATTACCAGATGGCATGGGCGATTCCCATATCTGCACTACTCATTGCTCTGGTTTTTGGGACTCTATTTTGGATCATAGGTGCACTCTCAAATAGATTCAATAAACCATTCAACTATCTCGTGCAGGTCTTATCTCTCGTGTTATTTAGTTACCTACATCCGTTTGGGTTTGACTGGTTTGTGCCAGAGGCTATGTTTACACATACATATATAGGTGTGCAGAAGTGGCAATTTCTAATAGTACTTGGAACAATTGCTCTCATGAAGTGGACAAAAAGTGTTATATATTTACCACTTATACTTTTTGCCTATGCACCTTATCATACCTCTATTTGGACCCCATCGCCCTCTGATGATATACTGCTTGCTGGCACCCAAATACCTATAGCAGAAAAATGGGATCCAGCTTTTATCCCTCAACATATCACAGAGGTACTCGAGTCTATCCAGCAGGCAGCGGATGCAAACAAGAGCATGATAGTGCTCCCCGAATCTGTCATACCACTATTCCTAAACAAACAGCCAGAGCTTTTGAGTGAGATTAACAATCTATCCAAAGATATCACTATCATTATAGGATCACTGTACCTAGAAGGTAACACCCACAGAAACTCGACATATATCTTCCAAGAGGGCAACTACACAGTAGCACACAAGGTACTGCTCGTCCCATTTGGAGAGGGCAATCCACTTCCAGAGTGGGCGGGAAAGTGGGTAAATCAGATATTTTTTGATGGTGCTCAAGATTACATCGCATCATCCAATATTACTGATTACAAAGTGGGTTCTATGGTATATCGTAACGCCATATGCTATGAAGCCACATCAGACAAGCTCTACTCAGGTTCACCACAAAACATGATAGCCATCAGCAACAACGCTTGGTTTCATCCCTCCATTGAGCCTACGCTACAACAGATACTGCTCAAATTTTACAGCAGGAAATACGGCACTACCATATATCATAGTATTAACATGTCTCCATCCTATATCGTCAGAACAAAATAACCAAGTATGACTAGATTTTACACTGCACCTATAAAAGCTTATCAATTCATATCGAGGATGTTGCCTGCAAACTGTAGATACTATCCTACATGCTCGGAGTATGCTCTGTGGCAATTTGAGACCAACACCCCACATATGGCTCTGATCTCATCCGCAAAGAGGATTTTGAGTTGCAACCAATTTTTTGCTGGAGGTATCGATTATCCATCTATCAGGTATAATCCACCAAAATACCCATCACCACCTGCCAGCTCTAATCCAACTCATAGTAAAATGAGGGTCAGATACTGGTTTGCTCCAGCTCAAAAAAATAGATACTATGTCATCAAGGATATACATGAAACTACAACTCCATAGCCCTCTAGATATGCACTTGCACCTACGAGACAGCCAGATGCTTCAAACAACAGCTCCCCTGAGTGCTGCAGATTTCAGTGGTGCGATTATCATGCCAAATTTACTGCCACCTGTCACCACCCAAGATGCACTCCTGGAGTACAAAAATCGCATACGACAAGCCATAGGAGATGAGACTTTCGAGCCCTATATGACACTCTTTTTCTCCACAGATTACACATATGAGTCTCTGCAGAGCTTATCAGATGATTTGACAGCCATCAAGCTATATCCAGCAGGTATCACCACCAACAGCGAGGGAGGAGTCAGTGGTTTTGATATCGACGAACTTCGTCCCACACTCACAGCGATGAGTGAGCTTGGCATACCACTATGTATACATGGCGAAACCAATGGTTTTGTCATGGATAGAGAAGCGGAGTTTGTGCCTATCTACAAAAAACTTGCCACCGCTTTCCCTGAGCTCACCATCATCATGGAGCATATCACTACCCTACAGAGTGTAGAGGCACTAGATAGACATCCCAACCTATACGCCACTATCACACTCCATCATCTACTCATCACGCTAGACGATGTAGCAGGAGGCATGCTAAAACCACACCTATTTTGCAAACCCATAGCAAAGAGAGCCGAGGATCGTGATGCACTCCTCAAAGTAGCACTTCAGGCTCACCCCAAGGTGATGTTTGGCTCAGACTCTGCCCCTCACCCACAAGAGGCCAAGGAGTGCCCAGGTTGTGCCGCTGGAGTCTTTACATCTCCCATAGCCTTAGCGGCATTAGCAGAGCTATTTGAACAAAATAATGCTCTAGAGAATCTGCAAGCTTTTATCAGTGATAATGCACAAAAGATTTATGGTATTACGCCACCGCAAAAAATCATCACGCTAGAAAAGACCCCCATGCAAGTACCTGCTAAATACTCGGATATAGTTCCTATGTACGCCTCTCAAGAGCTCACATGGAGCATCACAAATCGTGCATAATCCTCCATCTTGTTTCGAAACGATTCGTCTGCTAGATGGAGTCGTACACAATGCCGAGTATCATAACCGCAGACTAAACCAAACCAGAAAAAACCTATACGGTTCTACCACTACCATAGAGATACTAGACTATCTACCGACCCTCCCCACCGAAGGACTACATAAAATAAAGATAACATATGTTGACACCATCTTGGATATCTCAATCGAGCCATATACTCCCAGAGATATCACAGAGTTTATCTGTGTAAATACAGATATGGACTACTCCTATAAATATACCCACAGAGATAAACTCAACCAACTCACCAAAGATCTCAAACCAAACCAAGAGATTATCATAATAAAAGATAATCTCATCACAGATACCTCCATAGCAAATATTGCTATATATATAGATAACATATGGCTCACTCCTGCTACTCCATTATTGACAGGCACGACAAGAGCCAAACTCATAGATGATCAGTATCTCAAAAAGGCCAATCTAAATATAGATGATCTCAACAGAGCCACTAGCATAGCCTTAATGAATGCTATGATAGGATTTCAACAGATAAACATCAAGGAGCCGATATGCCAATGCAGATAATCCAGTCAGATAGATACCGAGAGATATCCAGTGAGTACCTCAGAGATATGCTCATCATGCTCTTGGAAGACGGCATCGAGTTTGCGATAGCCACAGAAGAGCACTTCTTAGAGTTTAATCCTCAGCTACCTGAAAATATCACATCGACATTTAGCGAGATAGTTTTTTTTGAGTTAGCTGGCTATTCATATACTACCATAGAGCTAGTTGATGATCTGTTCTCTTTTGAGGCTGGTTTCGGAGCAGAGAACTTTGGCTCTACTATCAGCATGCCCATACTCGCTATCAAGCAAATCCTAGTAGACCAAGTCCCCATAGCCAACAACTTCGCCTCTCCGAGCATATCAAGCCCGACCAAGCTTACAGTGAAAACAGATGATATAGATACCGAAAAGTCCATGAAAGCCCTGCTCAACAACCCTGAAAACCAAAAACTACTCAACAAAGATAGATAAAACTCAAAAGATAATAGAAAATTAACCACAAAACTTAAAATCAAAGAGCTTTTTCTCTAAAAGTTAGCTATTATAAGCTCTGCTTCTAGCTCTAAAGCCCCATATATCCTATCTCGCAGGACAATTGTTAATATTTCGTTAATTTATTAACTCTTTTCTTGACTTTGGGTTTGTAACTGTAGTATAATACGCTGTAAACAAAAAACAAGGAGTTTAACATGAAAAAAGGTTTATTGCTATCAATCGTAGCATCAACAGTAGTATTTGCAGGTGGAGATATATATCCAGTAGAGCCTGTAACAGAAGTACCAGCAGCACCAG
>CAYWGB010000002.1:0-21827 GCA_964457825.1 uncultured Campylobacterales bacterium
TGATGACTCTATAGCTTTATTTTCAGCAATAACCTCTGGAGATTCTAATCTTTTTATCCATGCTCTTAACGAATCCGGGTGCACACCTAATCTAAGGGCGGTATCTGTGATTCCATAGCCATTCTACATTACTTATTTAACTGCTTCTATTCTAAATTATTCTGTGCATGTTCGTCTTACCATTTTTAATCCTATAATTCTATTGTAATGATTTTACTCATTTTTGTTATCGAATTAGTTTTTGTCCAGGTTATGGGGGTCAACCCACTCATCAGAGACATTTGCATTTTTATTAAATACGAATAAGGGATTATCATCTTCTATGTCAACAAAATTACAGTAGCTTCCTTCTAATGTAGTCGCTTCAAAATCCATACTACCACACCCAAATGAAGCAGAAGAGAAACAAAAGCAAGAAATATTTCATTGAATCCCCCCCTATTTCACAAATTTTAGAATCATGAGATAAAGAGCATCTCACACCAATAAACCACTAGACCTCATAGGACTAAAAATAAAACACTCTTATCGTGCGATTGCTATATTGCTCTTGTCATGATGTATCGGATTCTCATCGTCAATATCCATCGCCTTGGCCTTAAATACCAACACTGGCACAAACACCAAAGAGACAAATACTGCAGCGATAGTTCCAGATATCAATGCAACGCCCAACCCTCCAAATACAGGATCGCTGGCCAACAGTGCTGAACCCAATATGATAGCAACCGCTGTAAGGGCAATTGGCTTGGCTCTAGTCGATACTGATACTGCTATTGCTTCTCGTTTCGATATCCCCTTTGACTGCATTAAGGATTTGGCAAAATCAATAAGCAAAAGTGAATTCCTAGAGCTTATTCCCATTAATGCTATAAAGCCTATCAGTGATGTCGCCGTCAAAAAGAATGTTTGACTAGTGAACCAATTTGCTACCCAGTGCCCAAGTATTACACCAATGAGTGATAAAAATGAACCCAATAGTATAATTCCACTAATTGCAAAGCTTTTATAATAAACCACCAATAACAAGAATATCAATATAAGCGCGGCTATAAAAGCTGCGCCCAAATCTCTAAAGGTATCTAGTGATACCTTCATTTCTCCGTCCCAACGAAGTAAAAACTTTTCACCTGTTCTCTTATTCGTCAAATACAAGTCAAACATATAAGTAGTGAATCCAGCTTTTACAATCTCGTAATCCTCAGAAAACTCTTTAAGCATCATATCTCTTGCATCCAGTAGAGGATAAAGCTGCGACACCATATCTGTCTCTGCTATGACATTAATCATTCTAGACAAATCTTTATGCATAATCATCGGTCTAGAGTCTACTTTTGCAAAAGTAACCACTTCGCTTAGTGGAACCATCATGCCTTTTTGATTCATTAGGTTTAGTGATGATAATTTACTTCTCAGTGTTGACTCATTAGAGCTAGATAAACTCTTACTTTTACTCTCTAGGACCAAAAATATCGATAACTGATCAGGGTTCTCTTTTGAGTTTTTGTGGGCAATGACCATACCCTCAAATGCAAGATAAAGTATATTGTTCACCTGCTCGACACTTAGACCACTTTTTGCTATTTTAGTTTGATCTGGAATCAACTCATATTTCTGATAAATTTCATCAGCCATAATATCAACATCTACTAGCCCCTCAGTTTTAGACAATATCTTTGCAGCTCTTAGCGAAAGTTCTCTGGTCTCTTTGATATTGTCCCCATGGACCTCCAGTACAATAGAGGCCAAAGTAGGTGGTCCAGCTGGCTGCTCGATAAACTTTATGTTTGTTCCTTTTATCAAGGGCAAGCATTTTGACTTAACAATTGGTCTGAGTCTCTGAGTCATTAAAAATGAAGGCTCCTCTCTGGAGTGTTTATCTGTCAGGTTTACAGATATCTCAGCAACATTTTCACTACGCTTCATGCCTGATCCCTTTACGAGACCTGCATAATCCAACGGTATTCCTTGGGCCAGAAATAGCTCCAGATTGCTAACCTCTTTTTCTCTTCTTAGGATATCTATCACGCAGTTACTTACCATTTTGGTCTGCTCAATGGAACTGCCTATTGGTGTATCTATATAGACAGAGTATGTATTGTCACTTTTACCAGGAAGCATTTTTGCCAACACAATCCTGCCATAAATCATCATCAAAGAGAGGAAAAAAGCGACAGCAGTCAAGATAATGATTAGTCGCATCTTTGATTCACTGCCTAAAACATTATAGATAAAATCATGTAGTTTTGTCATTTTGACTCCTTACTGTCACTACTGTTATGCTCTCCATGTTCGGGCTTCTTTAACATCTTTAAACTAAGATAAGGTGTAAATATATACGCAACAAACAATGATGCTACCAGTGCAACAGGTACATTATATGGGATAGGCTTCATGAATGACCCCATCATTCCACCCACAAATGCCATAGGAACCATCGTCATGATAATTGCCAAGGTTGCAACATTTGTAGGTGCCCCTATCTCATCAGTTGCCTCCACAAGTAATGCATCCATCTCTTTATCGCCTATATCATGAGCGTGCAAATGCCTATGAATATTTTCTATAACGATAATAGCCGCATCAACAAGAAGTCCAAGCGAAAGCAAAAAGGCAAAAAGCGTTATACGATTTATGGTCTGACCGGATAGATATGCGATAAAGAGTGTCACTGACAATATCGCTGGCACAGTAAATGTCACAATAACGGATTCTTTCCATCCCAATGCAAATATTAACATAATTGCAATAATTACAATAGTTATCACCAAGTGCCCCATGAGCTCATTTACAGCTTCATCAGCTCTTTCTCCATAATTTCTGGTTATCAAATACCCTATGCCCTCTTTCTCGAACTCACTCTGATGTTCTTGCAGAATTTCAAGTACATCTTCTGCCACATTTACGGCATTTGTACCAGCTAGCTTGGCCACAGTAAGCGTCACCTGTGATCTGTGCTGATCGGTAGTATTGGCATCCTTATTAGATTTAAACTCCATATAGGCTGTTTGGAAATTTTGTATGTCTATGCCTTTAGATATTTTTGCTACATCTTTAAGATAAATCGTTGACCCCATATATTGAGCAACAATAATACGCCCAACATCTTCTGCAGTTTCAATAGCATTTTTGATGCCAAAGATCACTAGCTCGTTATCCTTTGTTCTGCCTTTAACATCAGGCACATCCACTGCTACCGATTCCACTGATTTCATTATCTGACCCATAGATAGGTGATATGCTGATAGTTTGGATAGATCCACCTCTATATTATATTGGGCTTTTCTGGCTCCTTGAAGCGTAGTTTTGGCAACATTATTGATCGAATTAATTTTTTGTTGGAGTCTTCTTGAGATTTCATACAGTTTAACATCATCGCTACTGTTTTCATCTTTATTGTAAAAAGCAAGAGTTACAATAGGTATATCAATATCAATATCAAAAGGCTTGACAATTGGCTGCATTGTTCCTTTTGGCATTTTGTCCATATTTTGCATTACTTTATCATAAAGCTTCAGGTTTGAGTCCTCCCTGTTCTCTCCTATATAGTACATTACATTTACAATACCAACATTTTCCATAGCAGTACCATAGACATGCTCAACCCCTTTAATTTCACGCATTTTTCTCTCTAGAGGATTAATTACAACATTCTCTATCTCTTTTGGAGTTGCTCCAGGAAGTGCTACTATAATAGCACCACCAGAAATGGCGATCTGTGGGTCTTCCTCTCTTGGCATTATGCTTAAGGAGAGATAGCCTAGTAATAAAAGTGTGATACCCAGCAGTGCAGTCAGAGGACTTTTTAAAAAAGTCTTAGCAAGCTTTCCAGCATAATCTTTAGGTTGATAGTTTATCATACGGGCTTTACTCCCCTATCTTGACTTTGGCATACATGCCAGGATATACAGATTGACCTTTATTATCAAAACTCAACTTTATCTTAAATTTATGCGTCATAGGATTAGAACTTGGAATAATGGAAACTATTTTTGCATCTCCATTGAGAGCTATAGATGGTATTTCAAATTTAGCCATTTTCCCAATTTTAATAATCTGAAGATCTGACTCACTAATCTCGGTGATAATTTTAAGCTTCGACAAATCAGTCAACATAAGCGCTGGCATTCCAGGAATCTGAATCTCACCTTCATTGATGCGTTTCATTACGACTACACCATCGTTCGGTGCTTTTATTTTCAAATAATTATATTGATTCTTAACCTCTTTCATTTTTTCCTGAGCTTGCTCTACTTGCATCTGTGCTATGGAGACCATGTCTTTTAAGTTCTTGGCGGCTAGCTGCATATTTTCCAATTCAAACTTAGATACCATACCTTTGCCATACAACCTCTTCTGTCTAGCAAGATTTTGCAGCACATTGGCCAATTGAGCCCTGTTCATCTGAAGTGCCAATCTGGCTTGAGATATAGCCAGCTCAACTTGACTCTCTGCAGACTCTATCTCTTTTGAGTCTATCTCGTAAAGTAAATCACCCTTCTTAACTATATCCCCCTCTGATACCTGCATATTTTTTATAAAGCCCATATATCGGCTCGTAATCATCTTCTGGTTATCCGAAATAACACTACCGCTCAATTCAAAATCCACCGCAAACAAACTAATAGCACTCAGGCCAACTAAAAACAATATCTTTTTCATTAATCTTCTCCTAAACTCAATAGACTCTGCAACTCAAACACTTTGGTATTTCTCTTGTTTTGCACTGTTAGCATTTTCAACAGCACCTCTAGTTCCATGGCTTGCTTCACTAGGACATCAGATATTGAGCCCATACCTTCCTTGTACTGCGCACTATATTTGTCATAAACTTTTTTTGCAAACCTAAACTGTTTCTTTTTACTCTTAAGCTGTGCATCAAGGCCGCCTATTTCCGTCTGAAGTTGTTTTACTTTCAGGGCAATTCCTTTTTTTGCCATTCTGACCTGCTGATTTACCTTTAAGACGTTTACTCTGGCCTTTTCAAGATTTGCTTTGTCTGCCCCACCATTAAAGAGATTCCACTTTACTTGCACACCAACCGTATGAAAGTCTTTCTCTTCGAAATCTTCTAAGAATTTATCATTTGCAGATCCGTACTCAGCAAAGGCACCAATTGTAGGTTTGAAATTTGCTTTTTCCACATTAACTGCCATACTAGATATCCTCTCTCCTAGCTGTGCCTTTTGGATATCAATGCTCCCTCTCTCAATCATCTCCATGGTTACCTTTGGGACTCGAGCCAAAGAGTTGATTGTTTTAATGCTGTCCACTTTGGTATCCAGCAAAAAAGATAAAAACTGATAAGCAAGCTCTCTGTTTAATTTTGCCTGAGACAACATGCCTTCTGCTTCTGCCACCCTTGCTTCCACCTCTAGCTTATCCGTATCTTGAGCATACCCCTCTTTGAGCATCTCATTTGTTATGGCTTTTAATCTTTTGGTATTTGAAAGTATTTTATTAATATTTTTAATATACTCTCCAACCAAAGCAATATCATAGTAGGTTTTTTTAACCTCAAACCTTTTGGTGTTCCTAACTTTTTTTGCATCAAGTTTGCTCATCTCATAGAGTGACTGTGTGATTTTTCTATACTCTTTCAACTTGCCACCTGTGTAAATTGGAAGAGCGTATGTAACCTTTGTCAAAAAATGATTTCTAGATTTAGGATAATTTAGTGCTTTTGGTGCCACAGGTAGTGGATTTGTCTGACCAGACATATCAAACTCCCCAAAACCAAAATCACCAAAAGTGGCCTCTCGACTCTGAACTTTAAATCCAAATACATTACCAGCTTCATTGGAACGCATGCCCATTACTTCCAAGTCCAGCTTGCCATAACTTTTGGCCTTTACTGCGACATGGTCATACATTTTCATTTGAGAGTTGTAATCAGCAATCTTCATCTCCATGTTTTGACTATCTAACATACTGAGTGCCTCTGGAAGTGTCAAATTTTTCAATCCTGCGTGTAATGGCAAAACTGACAGCAAGGTAGCAATATAAATAATATTAGTTCTCATAAATACCCTCTTTTTTTAATAGATAAAAAACATAATAATAAATTTTATGAAAGTATATCATAAGTATTTTACAAATATAGTATTATATTTTTAAATATAAAAAAGTTAGGTCCACTTTTTACCATTTTAGCTTTTCGCCACCCAAAATATGAAAGTGTAAATGATCTATCTCCTGCCCTCCATCGTCTCCATTATTAGTTATCAGCCTATATCCACTTCTGTCTAAGCCCTCTTTTTTTGTGACGAACTGAATAAATTCTCCAAATCCACTCATCTGACTAACTTGCAGCTCTTGGAAACACTCTACATGTTTTTTGGGTATTGCCAAAATATGTACTTTAGCGACGGGATTAACGTCCCTAAAGGCCAAAAATTCATCATTTTGCATCACTATTTCACTCGGGATACTGCCATCTACAATTTTACAGAATATACACATATCAACTCCTTTTTTATGAATTATATTATACTCTAAAACCGCTATGTAATTGATTTTTAGATAGAATCATGCTTATTTATTTAATAACGAGGTATTTTTTGGAAACATTACAGAAGAGTATATTAGAGGCAAACTCACTTGAAGACCTCGAGAGAGCTCGTATAGAGATATTTGGAAAAAAAGGTTTATTGGCAGAACAGTTCCTAAAATTAAAAGATATTGCAGGACCAGACAAGAGGGAATTTGCTCAAAACTTAAATCATCAGAAAGCATCTCTACAAGAACTTTTTGACGAAAAACTGACTCAACTAAATCAAGTTGCATTAAACGAACAGCTAAAAAGTGAATCCATAGATGTCTCACTATATGGTTCTCAGAGCGAACTAGGAGCACTGCATCCAGTTTCACAAACGATGGATAAGATTATTGACTATTTTGTGGCTCTAAACTTTTCCGTTGAAACAGGACCATTGATAGAGGATGAGTTTCATAATTTTGAGGCTTTAAATTTACCAAAACACCACCCCGCAAGAGACATGCAGGATACCTTTTATTTTGGAGATGGAAGCCTACTGCGCACACACACCTCTCCAGCACAAATACGAACCATGCTCGAACAGAAACCACCCATTAGGATGATAGCCCCAGGCGCAGTATTCAGGCGTGATTATGATCTGACTCACACACCTATGTTTCATCAGGTTGAAGGCTTGGTTGTAGAGGAAAAAGGTAAAGTAAGCTTTGCTAACCTCAAGTCTGTTTTGACAGACTTCTTGCATCATATGTTTGGTGACGTAGATGTAAGATTTAGACCTAGCTTCTTCCCATTTACAGAGCCATCAGCAGAGGTGGATATTAGCTGCATATTCTGTAAAGGTGACGGCTGTAGAGTGTGCTCACACACAGGATGGCTAGAGGTGCTCGGAAGTGGCATAGTAGATCAAAATGTGTTCAAAGCTGTCGGATATGAAGATGTAAGCGGGTATGCATTTGGTCTTGGGGTCGAGAGATTTGCTATGCTCATGCATCACATACCAGACCTTAGGAGCCTATTTGAAGGCGATATTAGATTATTGGAGCAATTTAGATGATTATCACAAGAACTTGGCTTGAAGAATTTATTGACATAGAGGATGTATCCAATCAAAGACTATACGAGATATTTAATACAATAGGGCTAGAAGTAGATAGTATCAAAAAAGTTGATATTCCAAGTGGTGTTGTAGTTGGGCATGTCATATCATGTAAAAAACATCCCGATGCCGATAAGCTCTCCGTATGCCAAATAGACATTGGTGAAGGTGTCAGACAAATAGTATGTGGCGCGGCAAACATCAAAGATGCGAAATTTGTAGCAGTTGCAACTGTTGGAGCAAAATTGTCAGACGACTTCATAATCAAGCCTGCCAAGCTAAGAGGAGTCTCTAGTGACGGAATGGTCTGCTCAAGCACAGAATTAGGACTACCATATGTAAGTGACGGGATAATGCAACTAGATGAGAGTATAGGCATACTGGATGTTGGTCGAGAGTTAAATGAGTACCCAAAGATTGCTGACACTATCATTGAACTAGAGCTTACTGCAAACAGAGGTGACTGCTTAAGCGTACATGGTGTAGCTAGGGATCTCGGTGCTGTATTACTGAAAGATATTACTCCTCTACCGAAAACCACTCTCTCGCCACTCTCGTCACCTATAGCCAAAGAGCTAGTTGTTTCTGACAATAGTGATTCTGATTTAGACCTAATCTATAAATTGGCACAACCCACAGATATAAATGAACCACTACTGACGAGGTTAAGACTTGGATATGTAGGTTATGAGACAACAGATGCACTTGCCGATCTCATCGCATACTGCACACACGCTACAGGTGTGGTGCTCAGAGCTTACGATATGGACACTTTGCTAGGAGACAAGACACAAGTTACACTATCTCTAGAAAAAACACCAGAGGGATTGATTCATTTAAACAAGGGGGGTAATAAGCTCTCAACTATAGGAGTTAATCAGGCAGACTTAGATAAAGCCAACATAAAAAGCAAAGAGATACTTTTTGAAGCTAGCTATATTCACCCTGCATCCATCATAGAGGGCGTTGCTCTCTCCAATGAACAGACAGATCCAATCTACTACAATACATCCAGAGGTAGCGAGCCGAATCTAGACTTAGGATTAAAATATCTTGAAAATCATGCCAATATAACGCTATCGACAGCCCTTACAGATAGTTATGTCAAAATCGAATCTGACACGACAGAGTCGATAGTTCCTGTCTTCTTTGATGAGCTAGACCAGATAGTGGGAACCAAATTAGGAAGAAGCGAAACACATAATGTCTTAACCAGACTGGGCTTCGAAATAACCAAGCTAAACTCCACTATTAGCTTCACAGCAATTATTCCACCGCACAGACATGATATCGACAATATACAAGATATAGCAGAAGAGCTACTCAGAATCATAGGTATTGACAAAATAGAGCCCAAACCCCTTCAGCTCACTGAAAAGGTGCGACTTACGAGTTCCGCCAAAATGTACAAATTTAAAAAAGATATTAGATACACAGCATCTGCGAATGGGTTTTTCGAAGCCGTTACGTACGCCTTTTGCGAAAAGGCAAAGTTAGAGCAGTATGGTTTCGAGACCTTAGAAGAGTCCATGGATCTATTAAATCCAATTGCACAAGAGTTAAATACTATGCGAAGCACTATATTGATAAATCTACTCGATGCTGCCAAAAGAAATATCAGCTACGGCATCAAGCGCATACCTCTCTTTGAAATAGGCACTGTTTTCAACTCAAAAAGAGAGTCAAAAGAGGTTATTAGTTTTCTCTATTGTGGTTCCGCTGAACACGATAAGGTCTCCAATCATGGCAAGGCATTGCAAATTGACTTCGAAAAGTTTACACAAAAAATAGGGAGTATTATTGGTGAATTTGAACTTCAAAATATTAACCCTCACAACAAGCTAATGCATCCATTTCAATCTGCATCAGTTATTGTAGACGGGAACAATATTGGATATATATCCAAATTACACCCTGTAGTCCAAAAAGATTTCTCTCTTTCAGAGACTTTTATTGCAGAATTTGACCTCTCTGGCATCGTACCAAAGCATATTAATTCTACACCTATCTCCAATTATCAGGGCGTCTACAAAGATCTAAGTATTGTCGTTGATCAAAATTTAACTTATGATAAGATATCAGAAGCGATAAAGAATCTAAAAGTACCAACACTTAAGCGACACTTCCCTATCGATATGTATCAAGACGACGAATTAGGAAACAATAAAAGTGTAACTATTAGACTCTATATACAATCAGACACAAATACTCTTCAAGAGTCAGATATAGAATCGGTCGTTCAGTCTATACTCAACAAGCTAGCAGATCAATTCAAGGCAACCCTAAGATGAGTTCCTTGTTGGTAGCAGCATCCAATAAAAGCTTTAATGTAACCTGTGATGAGATTGCACCAGATAAATCTATATCTCATAGGTGTGCGATTTTTGCACTATTAAGTGACCAGACAAGTCATATCGACAACTTCTTATTGGGTGAAGATACCCTTAACTCTCTACGCATAGCTGAGCAACTTGGAGCAACCATAATCCAAAAAGGCTCAAATGTAGAAATTACTCCCCCAAGGAGCATAAAAACACCACAAAAATCTCTTGACTGCGGCAATGCTGGCACAGGCATGAGATTATACTGCGGTTTACTATCGGGGATAGATGGTCGGTTTACTCTAACTGGCGACAAATATCTACTGGAAAGACCGATGCACAGAGTGGTTCTCCCGCTACGGGAAATAGGTGCCAAAATAGATGGAAGAGATGACGGAAACCTTGCGCCGTTGCTTATTGAAGGTGGTAAACTTACTCACTTTAAATACCGCTCACCTATTCATTCGGCACAAGTCAAATCTGCACTTATTCTTTCATCACTAAAAGCAGATTCCAAGAGCTATTATAAAGAGTCTGAATTGAGCAGAGACCACACAGAAAGAATGCTTAGAGGAATGGGTCTTGATATCAAAACTAACAATACAGGCTGGATAGAAATCACACCTATGTCCAAGCCACTATCGCCGCTAAACATAACTGTTCCCGCTGATCCGTCTAGTGGATTCTTCTTTGCTGTTGCAGCTGCAATTACACCAGATTCAAAATTTTGCATTAAAAACGTATCATTGAATCCAACCAGAATAGAGGCGTACAAAGCTCTGGAGCGTATGGGAGCACGGATAGAGTATCGACTCAACGATGACCAATATGAGCCCATAGGCGATATAGTCATAATATATAACGGCAAACTCAAGGCGATAGAGATATCCAATAATATATCTTGGCTAATAGATGAACTGCCTGCATTGGCTATTGCAATGTCAGTAGCAGAGGGAATAAGTAGAGTAAAAAATGCTAAAGAGCTCAGGGTTAAAGAGAGTGACAGAATCAGCAGTATGCTTAATGGACTAATAAAAGCTGGTATCACTACTGAGGAACATGAAGATGGCTACACCATTAATGGAGGCAAACTACAAAATGCTACGATCGACAGCTTCGGTGACCACAGGGTTGCTATGAGTTTTGCGATAGCAGGAGTAGTAGCTAATATGAAAATTTTAGATACCGATTGTATCTCAACATCATTTCCAAACTTTTACGACATCTTGTCGCAAATTTCTACACTGGAGAGAGTAGCATGATAATCGAATTGGCATCATCATATGGATTCTGTTTTGGTGTTAAAAGAGCTATCGAGATAGCCCAGGAACACAGAGGGAGTGCTACATTTGGCCCCCTTATTCATAACAAAGATGAGATAAATAGGCTCAAGCAAGGTTACGATGTAAGCCTAGCAAAAGATATGAAAGAGGCGGACAAATACGACAGTATCGTCATACGAACACATGGTATACCAAAGGATGATCTTGCAGCACTAAAAGAGCAAGGCAAGAAGATTACTGATGCAACATGCCCTTTTGTCACAACCCCTCAGCAAATCGTAGAAGAGATGAGCAACGAAGGATACAGCATAGTAATATTTGGCGACAAGGACCATCCTGAAATCAAAGGTGTCGTTAGTTATGCCAAGAATATCAATGAAACATTTATAGTACTAAAACCATCAGATCTATCTGCCCTTCCTACCAAATCAAAAGTTGCACTTATATCTCAAACAACCAAAAAGCCACAAGATTTTGCTGAAATAGCCAATGAGTTAATCATGACGAAAAAAGAGGTCAGAGTCTTTAATACGATATGTAATGCAACTTTTGAGAATCAGGATGCAGCTGCACTCTTGGCTCAGAAAACAGATGTTATGGTTATAATTGGTGGAAAAAATTCATCAAATACCAAACAACTTCACCTAATATCAAAAAATTATTGTAATGATAGTTATCATATTGAAAATGAGAAAGAGCTCAAAGCTGAGTGGTTTGTACAAAAACAACATTGCGGGATTAGCGCCGGCGCCTCAACACCAGATTGGATAGTCCAAAATGTCATAGATAAAATTTCAGATTTCACAAAGAGAGAGCTCAAATAAGGTATATTTTCCAAAATAGAACCATTTAGCTGTCACAATATAGGCTTGCTTTATATAAATCATTGTATAATATTTTCAAAATTAGGCACACAAGGATAGGTAATATGAATTTCGAAGATATCGAAGTAGAAGAGGTTGATTTTGAAGCGATGCTTGAGGAATCGTTCAAAAAGACAGAGTCAAGAAATGACTTAGTAGAAGGAACTATAGTAAAAATTGACGAGCAAGAGCAGCAAGTGGTTATCGATATCGGAGGCGGCAAAGATTCAGTACTTATGTTAGAAGAGATTCAGGACGAAGATGGGAATCTACTGTTCAATGTTGATGACAAAATACAGGTGCTCACTATGGGCAGAGGCAGGATATCATACAAGGCAGCTCAGCAAAGAGCCGCCCTTAATGAGTTTATTGATAGCTATGACGAGAGTCAAGAGTATATAGTCAAAGGTAAAGTGGTCAAACAAAACAAAGGCGGCTATGTTGTTGATGTTGATGGACTAGAGTTCTTCATGCCACGTACATTATCATACCTAAGTCCAAAAATAGAGGCAATAGGCAAAAACATAAAAGCGGTTGTCGTTAAAGTGGACAAAACTAAAGGCTCTGTAGTAATATCCAGAAAAGAGCTCATTGAGCGTGATAGAGCGCAATCACAAGAGATAGTCGATAAATTACTGGAAAACAAAGATCCTGTTCCAGGAGTAGTCAAAAAGATAACAAGTTATGGAATGTTTGTGGATGTAGGTGGTATAGATGGCTTAGTTCACTACTCACAAATATCACATAAAGGCTCGGTTAATCCATCGAAATATTTCGATGAAGGCGATGAAGTAGAAGTGGTTGCATTAGAATTCGACAAAGCTAAAAGACACCTGTCATTGTCAATTAAAGCAGCCCATAGTGACCCATGGGATAATATAGATGAAATTCTTGGCAAAGGTGATACAGTCACTGTTACGGTTAGCAATATCGAACCATACGGCGCTTTTGTGGATTTAGGAGAAGAACTTGAAGCATTCTTGCATGTCTCAGAAGTCTCATGGGACAAAAATGTCAAACATCCAAGTGACTATATCTCTACAGATGAAGAGATAAACGTTGAAATAATCGAAATAGATAAAGAAAAACGTAGACTAAGAGTAAGTCTCAAAAGTCTCTTGCCTAAACCAATAGACGCATTTTTAAGCAAATATAAGGCAGGAGATATCGTAACAGGAACAATCACATCTATTACTGATTTTGGTGCTTTTGTAAAATTGGACGGACTAGAAGGCCTACTCCATAATCAAGAATTATCTTGGGACAAGAGCATAAATGCAAAAGATACACTAAAGTCTGGCGATGAAATAGAGGTTAAAATCCTAAAAATAGATAGTGAAGCAGGGAAAATATCCCTAAGCAAGAAAGCTTTAGAGGCCTCCCCTATCGAAGAGTTTGCAAAGTCTCATAAAAATGGTGACATTGTCACTGGTACATTAAAAGATGTTAAAGATTTTGGAGTATTTATTACAATTGCTCAAAATATTGATGCGCTCATAAGATTAGAGGATTTAGCACCTCTAAAAGAAGATGAACTCGAGAAAGGACAAGAGATAAGAGGTGTAATTAGCTTCATAGATACAAATAATGGTCGCATAAGAGTATCTGTAAAAAGACTTGAAAGACAAGAAGAGCGAGAGGCTATGGATCAGCTAAATAATGACCAAAATGACTCTATGACTCTGGGTGATCTATTACAAGATAAACTAAAGTAGCATACAATATGACAATACTAGTATGTGATCATATTCACCAAAAGGGGCTAGACATCCTAGCCTCTGACCCAAGTATAACCCTCATAAACGCCGCCGATGAACCCAAGGATATCTTGGTAACAAAATTTCTTCCTCAAGCCGACGTCGCAATCACCAGAAGCTCCACCGATGTAGATGAAAATTTTCTCAATCATGCAAAAAAGCTAAAAGCACTAGTTAGAGCTGGAGTCGGCGTTGATAACGTAGATACTCCTGCATGCAGCAAGCTTGGTATAGTAGTCATGAATGTTCCAACAGCCAATACCATTGCTGCTGTAGAGTTAACAATGGCACATATGCTGAGTTGTGTTAGAAAATTTCCATATGCTCACAATAATCTTAAGCTCGATAGAGTATGGAGAAGACAAGACTGGTACGGCACCGAGCTAAAAGGCAAAAAACTTGGTGTTATAGGTTTTGGAAATATTGGTTCTCGAGTAGCTAAACGTGCTAAAGCTTTTGAGATGAATGTCATAACCTATGATCCCTATATAAGCCCTACAAAAGCTACAGATATGGATATCCAATACACATCTAATTTTGATGATATATTAAATTGCGACATCATTACAATACATACTCCAAAAACAAAAGAAACCATTGATATGATTAGCACGAATGAAATATCAAAGATGAAAGATGGAGTAATCTTGATAAATTGTGCTAGAGGTGGTCTATATAATGAAGAGGCCATAATCGATGGACTCTCTAGTGGCAAAATTGCAATGGCCGGAATAGATGTATTCAATACAGAGCCTGCCATCAGCAACCCACTCCTCGATCAGACTAATATTACCGTGACACCTCACCTAGGTGCTAACACAAAAGAGTCTCAGCAAAACATTGCCATACAAGCAGCAGAAAATGCCATATTGAGTGCAAAGGGCATCTCTTATCCTAATGCCCTTAACTTGCCAATTAAAGAGAGTGATTTACCAGATTTTCTAAAACCATACCTACAGTTATCGCAAAAAATTGGTCATCTCATAGCACAATTGAGTCAAAGTGGTATCAAGTCGATAAAGATATCAACAGATGGAAAAATAAGTGACTATATTGATTCTCTTGCAACTTTTGCAACAGTTGGTCTGCTCTCCGAATCTATAGGTGATAAGATAAACTATGTGAATGCCGAACATGTAGCCACGCAGAGAGACATAGATGTTATCAAGGAAGCTAACAATGGAAATAGTGCACTAACTGGTAATCTTTCTATCAGAGCAAATACGATAAATGGAAATATGCTTAGTATCACAGGTACTGTACTTGGTGAACAAGAAGAGCGTATAATAAATATAGATGGATATACTCTAGATTTGGAACCTAGAGGAAAACTAATTCTCTTTAAAAATAGTGATACTCCTGGTGTTATAGGTGACGTAGGACGAATCATTGCCAATCACAATATAAACATATCCGACTTTAGACTAGGCAGGGATGAGAACTCTCAGGCTCTAGCAGTCGTAAAGGTAGATGAGGATATCACAAGGTTATTGTTGGAAGAACTAGCAAATTTAAAAGCGTGTATCAGCGTTAGGTCAGCAGTAATATAAGACTTGAAGCTTGATGCCCTGCTATATAAAGCTAGGAGCGTCATTTGCAAAAAGTATCAAGTCGCCACTTTTTGTCTCTTTTGACAGCATATCTTGCATCATATCTTTTGACTCAAGCCTCATTAGCTTATTGTTATCTATATGATCTTTAAAAATCGAATAGTTCAAATCCCCAGTAACAATTACCAAATCAAAAATTTTATTGGCTTTTTCTGCTACCTGAATATTTAATTCATCGTCTACCTCGACCAATCCAGGCGTAACTATAACCTTTCTTCCTTGATGTGTAGATACCAGATCAAAGGATGACAACATGCCATCTATATTACCATTAAAACTATCATCCAGAATAATCTTGCCTCCTGCATCTATTCGCTGCAACCTATGTTCTACTGGTTTAATACCTGCTAGTCCTTTTTGTATCTCTGTTGTAGTCAATCCTAATGCTTTGGCAACTTTTATTGCAGCAGCAAGATTCATGGCATTAAATTCACCCAAAATAGGAGCACTATATTCCATATCATCTAGAGTAAAACTAACACCATCAAGAGTTGACTTAATATTTTTAATATCGGGTCCAAAGATATGTATATTCTCTTCAGGTCGAACATAAGCACTATCATGTATCCAGGCTTCTTTTATTCTAGAGCTCTGCATAATCTCTAACTTAGTATTACGAATATTTTCCATGCTCTTAAAGTACTCTAAGTGAGCAGGACCAATCTTGCCAACTACAACATAGTGTGGATTCACAAGAGTAGATATATCTGCTATATCGCCCTCTGCCCTTGCTCCCATTTCGACCACATAAATGTCACTATCATCTGGCAAATCATCATTTATATCTTTAATCACACCACCTAATGTATTGACAGATCTTGGCGTAGCATAAGTGTTATACTTTTGCGCAAGTATGGCTGAAATATAATTCTTTATGCTAGTTTTTCCATAGCTAGCCGTTACCCCAACTACCTGGAGTTTCTTAAATTTTTCAAGTTTTAATTTTGCTCTGCTTTTATAACCGTTAAAGAGTATTTTTTCGATACCAAAAGATATAAAAAAAGCAATCAGTACAGAAGCTAAAACACTATTTGAATCAAAAATAAAATATGAGATTAATGCAAGTAGTAGCAATATTATATAGTACCTCTTCACCCTTCCTGTCCATACGAGCGGCTTATCTAGGCTCTTGTACCAAAAATAGAGTGCCACAAGATAGATAGCTATTATCGCATATCCCACTCCATATAGATGTTCAACAAACATGTATAATATTGCTGGTATCAAAAAATATACCAAATTCCACCAAGGTTTAGTGTGATGAAAGATTACTCTCTCTAGCTTGTAGCTATACCATTGCAGTGTACAAATAGCATAATATCCAAGTGACAAAACAAAAACTATATACGATAAAAATTTCAAATATTCCACTAGCAAAGCTCCTTAATCTTTTTTTCAATATATTCGGTGTGATTCAGAAAAAAGAAGTGGTCACCATCGAGTGAAAACAAGGTGCCATCTTCAACTCTGGCACATATCTTTTCTCCGGTCCACATTGGCGTTGCTGTATCGCTTTTACCCCAGAAGCATAAAGTCTTCCCCGTGACATTATCATAATTACTCTCAAAATTTTCATCCACTACATTCTTGAATGTTTCATACATCTCATGACTCATGCCTTTGGCATCATCACTAACAAACAACGAACGAAGTTTTCCTAATCCTAATGGCTTCAATAGCTTAAAGAGTGCTATTTTTATTTTTATTTTTTTACTCTTTGGAACCAAAATGCCGGATGATGAGAGCAGCACGAGACATTTTGGATTCAAGAGTGTTGCCACTTTTCCACCAAATGAATGCCCTATAATAATATCTGGACTAGAGTTTAAAGTATCCAAAAAATTCTTTACTATATTGGCATAATCTACAGTGTGTAATATCTCCGTGTTATCACTATGCCCAAAGCCGGGCATATCAAGATAAAGATGTCTTTTATCAGGAAACCTCTCGCCAAAAGCCTGTTTCATAATCTCTTTATTGCTACCCCATCCATGCAGGATAAGGATATCATCTTTCAGTGAGGGGTTGACTAGCTCATAGCTAATATTGAATTGTTTGTCCTTATAATGACATCTCTTGCTAGCCATACCATTAATTGCCTATAAGTTTCTGGATTGTGTCGTATCCATAAATATCAGGTGTATTAACAAGCATGCCACCCTCATCAACATAAGAGGTTAAATACTCTATGTAGACTGGTATTTTACGATTCAAATTTATTGTTGCTGTTTTTGCCTTCTCTTTTGCTTTACTGTATGGTGTAGAACTGTAGTTGTTAGTAATATGCTCTAGCAACTGTTGTGGCTTAGACAATCTCATACATCCATGACTAAAGGCTCTACTGCTTCTTGAGAATAATCTTTTTGATTGCGTATCGTGCATATAGACAGAAAATCGATTTGGAAACATAAACTTAACTGTTCCAAGAGCATTTGCATCAGATGCCTTCTCAATAATTTTATATGGTAAGGCTCTATTTTTATACTCAGCAGTCAGATATTTTTTCCAATTAACACTGCTTGGATCCACAGGAGAAGAGTCAATATTATAATCTCTTCTCACTACCATATTGTGACTTCTCAAATAGCTATGATTTTTAATTATCGCAGGGATTATCTCTCTTTTAGCTATGCTATCTGGAACATTCCATGCAGGATTTAGCACAATATATTTCATAGTTGAGTGAAATATTGGTGTTTGCCAGTTTGGCTTACCTGTAACAATAGCAAATTCCATATTTTTTACACCATTTTCAAACAGTCTAAATTTAAATTCTGGAACATTTACAAAAGCATAAGTATTCTCATTAATATCTGGCATTATTTTTGTTCGCTCGATATTAAGTCTAATTTTATGATTACTGTTTCCAGACACATGCCACTGGCTCAACAATTTATGAAATTGTGGATTATTCGGGATATATGGTGCCAGTACACTATCTATCGAAGCTCCACTATTTAATGCTGCAACAATTGTGCTTCTAGAAACACTTTTTCTGTCAATTTCGAAATATGTCTTGATTCCACTAGATTTTCTTGCGCTCTGTGCACTCTCGAAGCCATTTAAATCAATACAACTATTTTCCAAGTTTCTTGCATATTCTACTAATATATTAACAAGTTCTGCATCTTTTCTTGTCTTCAAATAGTTTTCATATCTACTGCCAAGACGACATTTCGAGGCATATTTATCACTTGTTAAAATGGCTTCAAAATCTGCTTTTTGAGAACCAGTAAAATGTGCTCTACTGATAACTCCTGGGGTAGTAACACACCCTGTCATGGTAACTGCTAGCGCTATGGCTGATATTGTCTTTGCTCTTAGCATATCTTGTCTCCTTAATTTATATTGAGCCATATATCTATGACTCGGAATCCTCGTATGCTGAGCCTATCTCTTCTAAGACCACATCATCAGTATCCATCATTCCTGTACCTACAGGAATCAACCTACCGATTACAACATTCTCTTTCAAGTCTTCGAAGCTATCTACTGTGCCTGCAATAGACGCAGATGTCAACACTTTTGTTGTATCTTGGAATGATGCAGCAGATATAATACTATCTGCACCTACAGCTGAGCGCGTGATACCTACTAGCATAGGCTCTGCGATGGCTGGCATTCCACCTAGCTTAATAATCTTTGCATTCTCTTCTTGGAACTTCTTTTTGGACACCAAATCCGCCTCTATAAACTTGGTATCACCACTTTCAAGCACCTTGACTTGTCTCATCATCTGAGATACAATTATTTCAATATGCTTATCAGATATATTAACACCTTGTCGTCTATATACCTGCTGAACTTCAGAGACAATATACTCATATAGTGCTTTCTCGCCAAGAGCCTCTAGTACATCATAACTTGATAATACTCCACTAGTCAATCTTTCGCCAGCATGTACATATTCACCGGTGTTAACCAGTATCATTTTGCCCTTATCAACAAACTGCTCCATGGTTTGACCGTTATCGCTCGTGATTATAATACGCTCCTTGCCTCTAAGTGGCTTACCAAATGTTATAGTACCATCAATCTTGGCTATCAATGCTATATCTTTAGGTCTTCTGGCTTCAAATAGTTCAGAAACTCGAGGCAAACCTCCGGTGATATCTTTTGATGTAATTGCAGCTTTTGGCTTTTTGGCTAGTATGTCAGCTCTACTAATAGTAGCGTTATCTTGCACGTTCAAGATACTCTTAGGGTCAAGTTGATATCTGATAATTTCTCCATCTTTCGTAGCCAGAACAATAGTTGGTTTATAAACGGCAGATATATACTCATTAAGCTCCAGTCTTGTCTCGCCTGTTAACTCATCGAACTGCTCTGTTGCAGTAATTCCAGGTATGATATCTTCAAACGTTACAACACCATCATGTTCAGCAATAATAGGCTCTGAATACGGATCCCACTGAGCTATTACAATCTGCTCTTGAGTTTTTGGCTCAGATATTGTTTGATTCTTTTTTATCTCCATATTGCTAGCTACCTGAATCACAGATCCTCTAGAGATGTAATGTCTGGCTGCTTCTCTGTCGCTATCATCCACAACGACTGCAAATATACCTTTCTCCTTCACGCTATGGTTAACTTTTAGTCCATCAAGTGGCTCCAGATAGTCACCTTTAAGCACAAAATACTTAACTTTTCCATTTGCATTAGCCACAACGGTTTGAGATATCGGCTCTCCATTACCCACCATCAACTCAGCACCAAACGGTACGTGTGTAGGTACACTCCATCCTTCTCTGATTATCTCGACGATCGAATCATCAGCTTCAACTTTATCTCCATCTTGTAGTGGGAGATACAATTTACCTTCAATTTTACCACCAATACCTGCGAGCTCATTTGATTTTGCAACCTCTGATTTTCTCAGTGTATATTTGTTCTCTTCGCCTTTTTTAGAGACCACTGATACTATGATTTCATCATGTAAAATAGATATAGAGATTGTACCGTCAGTAGTAGCTTTTATTTTCGGCTCAACCAGCAAAATACCAGCATTTCTTCTGTTTGCTACAATCTCATGACCATCTTTATTTTTATAGACTGATAGGTTATAGTATCTGACAAAACCCTCTTTTGTTGCAACAACCTCTCTGTCCTCTTTGCCAGCTGTTGCAGTACCGCCTGTGTGGAAGGTACGAAGTGTAAGCTGAGTACCAGGTTCACCTATCGATTGTGCTGCAATTACTCCAACTGCTTCACCTCTCTTGACCAGCCTGTTCTCTGCCATGTTTAGACCATAACATTTAGCACAGATTCCCTTCTCTGCTTTACAGCTAGCCGGAGCTCTCATGGATGCAGAGCGAACACCATTATCCACTATGATAGATGCCTCTTCTTCGCCAACCAAAGTGCCTTCACTTAATAGGACTTCATTGGTAATTGGATCGATAATATCAGTAGCTAACACTCGTCCGTATGCCCTATCAGCCAGAGACTCGATGAGTTCATTACCCACAACTATATCAGTTACGTCTATTCCTTCATGGGTACCGCAATCATCCATAGTGACCTTAACATTTTGCGCCACATCAATCAGCTTTCTAGTCAAATATCCTGCATTGGCCGTCTTAAGAGCAGTATCTGCCAGACCTTTTCTAGCTCCGTGCGTTGAGATGAAATATTCCAATACATTTAGTCCCTCACGGAAGTTTGATGTAATTGGTGTCTCAATAATGGAGCCATCTGCTTTCGCCATCAATCCCCTCATACCAGAGAGTTGTCTTATTTGTGCTGCACTACCCCTTGCACCAGAGTCTGCCATCATATAAACTGAGTTAAAACCATCTTTATCTGCTTTAATTAGATCCATTAGTTCGTCAGCTATTCTATTGTTAGCATCTGTCCAAATATCAATAATTTTATTATATCGCTCTTGGTCTGTCAAAAGTCCAGCAGCAGCCTGCTTTTGAATCTCAACAACCTTTGCTTTGGCATCAGCAACCTCGGCATCTTTTTGCTCTGGTATCTTGATGTCATCGATTGAAATAGATACGCCTGTTGCAGTAGCATACTTGAAACCCATATCCTTAAGATTATCCAAAAATTCTGCTGTTCCTGATATGCCACTATACTTATAAATATAATCTACCAAAGTAGCTATATCCTTCTTTTTCATGACTCTATTCCATAATGTTTCAGGCACATAGTCAGGCATAATAGATTTCAAGATTAACCTACCAGCAGTAGTGGTCACAATAGCACCATTGGCTACGGTTCTTATACGAGCATTAAGATCCAGAGTCTGCTGCTCCTGAGCAATAAACACTTCGTCTACATTGGCAAATAATTTATGCTGACCCTTAACGTCACTTTTTTCCAAGGAGAGATAATAGAGTCCTAAAATCATATCTTGTGAAGGTACTGCAATCGCTTTACCTGATGCAGGA
>CAYWGB010000003.1:0-21003 GCA_964457825.1 uncultured Campylobacterales bacterium
CAGATACATCCGGAGCAGAGTACTACTGCGCTTGTGGTGCATCATGGGAAGGCTACTTATTATGCGGTATAGGAGATTGTAAATTGAGAATTTTAAGAGATATATTTATTGTTATTTTTTCTGCAGGTTGGGTAATTCCACTATGGATATCTGTATATTCATATCTAACATTTGTCGAGACTGAATTGAGGCCATATATTATAGATGCAGTATTCTCTAAAAACAGCATGCCGTATATTAGACTTAGTCTAGAAGCTTTTACAATTTTTTGCATCTGGTTGTCCGCAGTTCTAATATTTTGGACATGGAACAGCATAAAGAAAAAGAAAAATTGATATATATTATATCAAAATTCGCACTAAAACATATTAGTATTCATTAATATTAATACTTGTTAATATTAAAATACGGATATTGCCAAAAAGTGTGTAAAAAAGTTACATATACACTAAAATAGACTATTTATGGGGGCTTAATGCCATATAAAAGGAAGACAGTTCAGTATATCTTGGATATAATGTATTATAAAATCTTAAGATTTGTGAGGCTAAAAGCCTCCAGTTTACAAAAAGGCTACTATCGTGAAAAAAATATGGATACCTATAATATTATTAATTATGCTCTTTTTGTTTTGCCTCTTAACCAGTGCAGACAAATTCAATAAATCAATTAACTATACTCTCCATCAAAATGGGAAAGAGTATCTAATCAGTGGTAATTTTGCCAATACGGACCAACCGGAACTTATCTATAGATCTTTAAAAGAAAATGGTATTGGCGATATTAATGCAACGATTAGCGAGTTTAATGGATTCCTGCAAGATAATGGAAGCTTGCCGGTTTTGGAAAAAATTATACCACTGTTTGTAAAAAATTATAAACATGGAAAAATTGACTATAGCGATAGTATACTCACTGTCAGCGGTGATGTGTCAGAGATGAGTGTGAAATCAGACATGGATAGCCTCTTGTCAGACACAAAGATTAAATTTCAGGACAATACCAAAGTGGTCAAGCCAATGCCTGTGAAGTTCTCATTGATTCAGGATAAAGATGGATATGCATTATCTGGTAGTTTTACCAATAAATTACAGTTGCAATCTATTCAAAGAGCATGTGAATCAACTGCAAAGCTTAGCTTGGTAAATGCTGATATCAACGAAGAGCTTATTGATAAAGAGGGTGCTGTAGATGCAGCAACTAAGATAATTCCTCTATTTATCAAAAAATATACAGACGGCAAGATGGTGTATGAAAATAGAATTCTCTCAGTGTCAGGAAAGGTAGATACGCTAAGTGATAAAGAGTTAATGAAAAGTAATCTCTCAAGGATATCATCCGTAACGGTTGTGAATAATACTATCGTTGATATGGCAAAAGCAAAGGCCCTTCAGAAGCAAAAAGAAGAGGCTTTGAAAAAGGCTAAATTACAAGCAGAACAGCTGGCCAAGCAGAAAGCAAAAGAGCTAGCAGAGAAAAAAGCAAAAGAAGAAGCAGAGGCAAAAGCTAAGCTAGAAGCAGAGCAGAAAGCAAAAGAGTTGGCTGCTCAAAAATCCAAACTTGCATCAGAGCAAGAGTCAAAAGTTACAAATCAAGATAATGTAAAACTGAAAGCCGAACAAGATGAATTAACCAATGAAGTGCACAAGCTGTTAAAAAACCATGAAATAAAATTTAGATATGGTAGCAATAGATTGAAGAGATCAGGCAAAAGAACAGTGGATATGGTAGCTAGAATCCTTAAAAAGTATCCTCTGGTTCACATAGAAATAGCTGGGCACACTGACTCTACAGGCTCGGATGAATATAACATGAAACTATCACAAGCAAGAGTAGATAGTGTCAAAAAGCGCCTTGCAAGAGAGGGAATAGATGAGAACCGTATGAAATCTGTGGGGTATGGAGAGACAAAACCGCTATATCCGAATAATACAAGACGTCATAGACGTAAGAATAGACGTGTTGAAATAAACGTGATAGGACAATAGTCATGCTCGAAGTAGCTATACAAATAATTCTATGTTTATTGATTGCATCTATTTTGGGTTTTTGGATAGGAAACATACTTGGTAAATGCATGGGCGAACTTAGGGCAAGAAGAGATATTATGTCAGGGACTAGTTCGTCTGCTACATCTAAAGCAAAAAGCAAAAACTCCAATAGCTCAAGCAGCAAAGAAGAGCCACTATATAGTAGAAGACCAGAAGTTGACCATCTGATAGTTGCAGAAGAGCCAGCCAAGGAGATATTGGTCGATACTACAGATGGTGAGCAGCCAATGTCACTAACTGCTCCCAGAAACGGACAAAAAGATAAATTAACTAGAATTAGAGGCGTTGGTGTTAAAATGGATGATGCCCTGAATGAAATTGGTATATATCACTTTGATCAAATCGCAGGATGGTCTGACGAAAATGTAGACTGGATAGAAAACAATATAGCATTTCCAGGAAGAGTTAAGAGAGAGCAATGGGTTGCCCAAGCAAATATACTTGCTTCAGGTAAAGCAACAGGTTTTTCCAAAAGAGTAGATAGGGGAGAAGTAGCTTCTAGTATTAGAAAGTAAGACTCTATGTCTTTTCCCTTTTTGCACTTACTCATCATAACTCTTGATGTTCCATAGCTCCCTATATCTTTTTAACTCTATAGATTACTGCGTATACTAGCGGTATATATATTAGATTAAGTATTGTAGCCCAAGCAACCCCAAATCCCAAGGATACTGCCATTGGCTGTACTATAAGGGATTGTCCGCTTGCAAAAAACATGATTGTCATGAGCCCTAAAACTGTAGTTACGGAGGTGAGCAGTATTGGTCTTAGTCTCATCATGGCTCTCTCTACTATCTCTTGAGTAGAGCTAGCACTTCTGATAAAATCCAACATAATAAGTCCATCATTTACAACAACTCCTGAGAGCCCTATGACACCCATGATACCAATGACAGATAGATTTAAACCAAAGGCATATGTGCCCAACAGCGCACCGAGTAAAGAGAGAGGTATTGTTGAAAGAACTATGAGCGGCAATGTCAAGGAGTTAAACATAAGAACTAGCGAAATGAAGATTAAAAATAGTGCTATCACAGCAGCTCTTCCCATCTCTAGCTGTACGCGTTTGTTCTCTTTTTCTTCTCCTTTTATTACCACTTTTATGCCACTCTTTTTGATCTCTTCTAGAGTGGGTTGTAGTTTCTCCATTACTTCAGAGGCAACCATTTTGCCTTTTTTAAGACTAGCAGATACGGACCAGACACGTTCCCCTCCCTCTTTGTAGAGTTTAAGCATTCTGCTTTTGTATATAAAGTCGGTGATTTCCCCTAATGCTATACTTTGTCGTCCATCAGGTGTCGCTATCTCGAATGATTTTATATCATAGTTATCATCTTTTGCTGCATCTCCTATTCGGATTCTGACTAAGCCATTATTATCAAACATTTTTCCATATTCGGCATCTAAAAATGTACCACGTAGTGCGTTAATCAGATATGGCTCGGTAAAACCAAGTTGTGTACCATAGCTATTGATTTTCAGTTTGAGCTCACTAGGCCCAGCAATTGCATTATTGGAAATTATTGTAGTCGTGTTTAGCTCCTCTAATTTTAGCTGAAACTCTTTTACGGCACGAAAAGTTTTATTGTCATGAACTCCAATAAAACCTACTTCTATATCATTTTTTACTACTCCTGTTTGCGGAACAAAGACACTAAGTTCTTTAAAGATGAGTGCACCACCACTATCCTTGGTTAGTTTAATCTTTTTAATAATATTTTCTTCTATATTTTTTTCGATATCTTGTGCATCTAGTTTTCTGGTCATATCGCTATCATCATACTCTAATGAGAGATAGGGGTTGATATATTTGTCAAAAAGATTCTCAGCTCTTCTTTCGTGTAGATTTATAAAGATATGAAAGAGATTATCTCCAGTTTCTAGTGTTTGATCTGGATTGAATTTGATCCCCACGATAGAAGTAATCGATGAAATATTATCCTTATCTCCATTTTTTATTAATTGCTCCTCTAGATTATGAAGTAGAGCCTCGGTCTCTTCTAGTTTATGATTCACGCCAACTTTGCCACTTATATATATTTGACTTGCATCAAATGTTGGAAACAGTTGAAACTTTAATATCTTTGTCATTCCGTATGTGCCTATCAATATACTTACTACAAGCGTAAAAAGAGCAATTTTTTTTCTCCCAAGTAGCCAAGATAGTAAATCACTGTATACTCGGTTTAGCCATTTCCATAGACCGCTCTGCTTGTTTTCAATATTTTTACTTTTGAGATTAAAAAGTTCTTTTGAATGCAGAGGTAAAAAATAAAACGCTTCGAGTAGTGAACTCAGCAATAGTATGGAAATCATTACCGGAAGCACTTTTACAAACATTCCAATCTGCCCACTCATAATCAATAACGGCAAAAAAGCAAAAATTGTTGTTGCTGTTGCAGTCAAAACAGCAGGAAACATCTCGGATGCCCCATCGATGGTAGCATCTCTCAGGTTTTTTCCCATCTCCATATGTCTATAGATATTTTCCGCAACAACAATTGCCTCATCTACTATCATCCCTAATGATATCAGCGCACCAAGCATAGTGAGCATATTCATGCTATAGCCGAGCATATCGGCCGCTATTAATGCTATGAAGAAACTTGTGGGTATGCCAAGTGCCACAACGGTTGCAATCCTCCAGTTTACGCTTAGAAACATAGCTAAAAATACCAAAATAAGACCAAAAAATATGTTAGTACTTACTAGGTTGATACGATTTTTAATCCAGAGTGAGGTGTCTGTATATACCTGAAAATCTAGCCGAGGATAGTTGGTAATAAATTCTTTATTTAATACTTTTTTAATCTGCTTGCTTAATAATATTGCATTGCCTTGAGCCGTTTTTGTAGTATTTATAGAGATATTTCTTTTGCCGTTAAAATGTGAAATTTCATTTGAATCTCCCAATCCAAATTTTATATCAGCAACATCTCCTAGTCTGACTCTTTTTCCATCTATGCTAAGCAGTGTATCGGCTAATTTTTGACTATCAAGTTCACCATTATTTGTCGATAGATAGATTAATTTTCCATTTTCTTTCATGCTGCCAGCAGGGTATATGGAGCTAAGATTACTAATAGCTTGATAAAATCCAGCTCGAGGTATATGCATAGCTTTTAATTTCTCTTCTTTGATGTTGATTTTTAGCTCATTTTTCGCATATCCTCTTATATCTATGCTGCTTAGATCTTTAAACTTTCCAAGCCTACTCTTTAGTGCATCTGCGGCATCTACCAGCTCTTGCTTGGGAACATCACCTGAAATTGCTATGAGCAATAGAGGGAAATTGTAAATAGCCACCTTTGCCACAGGCTCACTCATATCTGCTGGTAGGTCTCGTTTAGTATTACTGATAACATCTTTCACATTGCCAAGCACTAGCTGGTTATCCGCTCCTGAGCGTATATCTGCTACAATTCTAAAACTACCATTTTGTATCACACTGTCAACATTACTTAAGTCATTTACACTCTCTAGTCCATCCTCAATGGATTTAACTGCCATTTTATCCAGAACATCTGCGCTTGTGCCTGCATACCCACCAATGATTGATATTTTATCCAGTTCAGCTGGTGGAAATATCTCCTTTGGAATACTCTTGTAAGCAAAAAGCGCCATAATTAATAGCAGTACAAACAAGATATGATTTAGTGCCGGTCTATCTATGGCAAATTCTATAAATTTTCTAATCATTATCTTGCACTTTTTGTAATAGCATCATCTTCAATGGAAAAAATAGTATCACTAATCTCACCTTTGTATCTAAGTTTTTCAACTTTCATGTTTAAAATGTTGTTCTCTTCTTTGAGTGCGGCAACCTCTGATTCTAGTATATTAATACTTCTGCTTTCATGATATATCTGGTCACTTAAATATATCTTTACCATTGCCAAAATAAGGACAATTGCCATAGAGATAACAGCAATGGTAATTAAACCTAAGGATATACCATTTTCTTTTTGCATTACTCTCGCTCCTTAAATTTAAAAGTTCTAAGTTTGGCACTTCTGCTTCTGGGATTTACTCTAGACTCACTATCGGATGCTATTATTGGTTTCTTGTTAATAATTTTGCCCTTTGAGTGATTTTTGCCACATGTGCATCTCATTGACTCTGGAGGACATATACAATTGGTTGACCATTTTTTGAACCTATTTTTTACAAGTCTATCTTCGAGAGAGTGAAATGTAATGAGACTAACAATAGCACCGTTTGGCGTCTCCTCTTCTAGGTTATTTAACATTCTCTCTATCTCGCCAAGCTCATCATTGACTTCGATTCGTATGGCTTGAAAGGCCAGTGTTGATGGGTGAATCTTGCTTTTACTCCACGTATTTTGCTCAATAATTACAGACAACTCTGCCGCAGTTGATATCTCTTTGTTTGCACGGTACTTAGCAATGGCATCAGCCAATATTTTTGCCTGACTTATCTCTCCGTACTCTCTGAAAATATATTCTAATTTATCTCTGGAATACTCATTTACAACTGTTCTTGCATCTATACCACAGCTTTGATTCATTCTCATATCTAGTATATCACCATTGTATGAAAAGCCTCTCTCTCTGGAGTCTAGTTGCAAAGATGAGACGCCAAAATCAGCCAAAACACCTGCTATATTTTCTCGTGGCAGTGTAGGTAGTATGGATGAGAAGCTACCCTTAATTAATTTAAAATTATTGCCATATCTCTCTAGCCTCTTTTGGCTATAAGAGAGAGCCTCATCATCTCTATCTATACCAACAAGATTAATATATGGATATTTTTCTAGCATAGAACTACTGTGCCCAGCATACCCAACTGTGCAATCAATAAAAATACCACTCTTGATTCCTGAAAAACTATCCAGTACTGCATCTAGCAATACAGGGATATGTGGAGCATTTGACATTTTGCAACAACCTTTGTTGATTATTTATTTGTTATAATAGCGAAAATACTCCTAAAAGGTATATAAAATGGATAGCGACTATATATTTGAAGAGATTCAAAAAGTATCTCTTTCTATGTTCAGAAAGAACTTTTTGGGTGTATATCACGGCTCAATTTCAGCAAAGACATCAGTGTCATCTTTTTTAATCAACAAGAAAGAGGCTATATTTGACGAGATTGAACGAGATTCTCTTGTCTCCATCGATTTAGGTGTGCATGACTATAGAACCAACATATCTAGCATTGATACGTTTTTGCACGAAGAGATATATAAAAATATACCAGAAGCGAAATATATATCCTATACAATGCCTCCATACGCCACTGCATACACATTGACCAATACATCACTTGATCCCGTTGATTATTTCGGGAGTCTAAATATAGGAAAAATGGAAATATATGATCCAGGTGATTTTACAGACTGGTTAGATAGGGCACCTGTCGAAACTATAAAATTTTTCCAAGAAAAACACCACGGCATGATTCTGATCAAGGGATATGGATTAATATCATATGATAGGGATATAGTGCAGATGGCAAAAAAAATTGCATTACTTGAAAATAGTGCCAGACTACTGGTCTTAAATAGATAACTTTCAGACTATGTTGTTATTATTATAACTTTATTTTAAGGAGTTCGCAAGTGGAAGAGATTAGTGCAAGATTTGAAATAATTAGATTATCCTTTAAGATGGCAGATTACGATATTATTGAGATGCAGGCCAATAGATTAAAGGCAATTAGTTATGATGATGATTTAGAAATTATTTCTGATTTGCTGCTCTCGAAAAACTATCGTCAAGCATTATTTATGATGAAGAGCTATGCCGAAAAAGTTGCACCTGTAGAGCTCGACAGCCAAACAGGTGATAATACACAAGAGAGCAAAGAGGAGAGTGGTGACTCTGAAGTTGCAGATACAATAGACTCTAATCATTCAGAATCCACTGAGGAGGAGAGTGTAACATCAAAAGAGCTTGATACACCACAGAGTGATTGTGCATTAGATGACAAGATTACCGATGATAAATCCGAAGAGCCAACAGAAGATTGTAAACAGCAAGAGGATAGTTTACAGCAGCATGATGATGTGACAAATCAAAATATGAGTGCAACAGCAGATGACAACGATACGCAGCTGGAACGTGATGAAAATATCAGCTCAGAAGATGATGTTGATTCAGACAACGATAGTGAAGTTTCGCAAAAAATAGAAATAAAAACAATTGAGATAGAATTAGAGCAAAATATAGGGCCATTGGCTGATGACATTGTTGTTGACAAGGTATCAAAAGAGAAAGAAAATATCAAAAAAGTTACAGAAGAAAAAGTTTCAGATGAATACCCTATGGACTCGCTCTTTGGCGACATTTCCCAATATGATGAGGAGCTTACAGATACAAACCTTATATTAGATGAGGAGATAACATATGATAAGTATGATGTACTGGAACCAGAGTTACCAGTAAAGCTGCCTGAAACCTTAGAGGCAGAGGATCAAAAAGAACTCGACATGACAACAGCTGACAATAGTTCAAAAGAGAATGATGTGCAAGCTACAGTATCTGAAAATGTATCTCCTTATATTGAAGAGATACCCGAGCCAGTTCAAATAGTGGTGCCAAACAATACTGAAGTTGACATGCAAAGTGAGAACGAGAATGCTGTGTATGATAAAGTAGAAATAGATTCAAGCATGGATGTTCCTGAGAACGACCATAAAAGAAGTGACACTACAAGAGAGCCAATCACAGAGCTTGATCAGATGATCAAAATAGCTCAGGCTAATTTTCCAGAGAACGTGACAAAAAAAGAACCCGAAAATATACCTGATGTTGATTCACACGTGAGATTAGAAGAGCCAGAAGAAGAAGTGTTTACACCTATCAAGGAGAATGCACTTAAAGATATTGCCCTGGATGAATCCAACTTGAGACATGCTGATATGGCAGGAAATAGGGATGCTGATATATCTTTTACGAAAGATCCCGCAGACATATCAGTAAATCCAGAAGTGACAAACTCCGAAAATGCTATAGCGGCAAATCATTCCACATTAAAGAAAGCATCACCTGCTATCGAAGAGAATGTAGAATATAAACCCATAAGACACATGCCTCAAAAATTGAAAAATATGATGCACCAATTTCCACAGCTTGAGGTTTCGGAGAGTGGAATATGTAAAGAAGTCATGGAGCTATCTGAGAAAATTACAACCATTGGCTATAGTGATGATGATATCTATGCCGCTTTGTCATTTTGCGATGAAAATAAAAAAATTGGAAACAAAGCAGAGGCCGCACAGATGCTGCTGCTAATAGGGGCAACTGAGTCAAAATTTGCTCAGCTTATGTTGGCCAGAGAACTATTCAAGGGCGATGTACTGCAGGTAGATTTGGCTGAATCATTTACGCAAATAAATCGTTTAGCAGAGCAAGATTATCAAGAGGCCATATGTGACTTAGCACAACTATATGAGTTTGGTTATGGTATCAAAAAAGATAAAAAGATAGCTAAGATACTATACGAAGAGGCATCCTCAATGGGTGTAGAAAGGGCGACTCGGCACCTGGAGAGACTATCTCGAAAAAAAGGTATATTTGACTCTTTCTTAAAGAGATAGTACTGCGTTACAACCACAAATATAAACTTAATTAACCACATATTGTCAATAGTTGTCAATAAATAATCAAGCTTTAATGACAACTTCTATAAAATTGTCAACAAAAACTCTAAATAGGGGCGACAATGATATCGTGGATGCAAAAAAATCACAAGTATATGAATATTGCTATGTGGATAGCAGTTATATCCTTCATAGGTGCAGGAGCTATTGCTGGTACAAATTCATTTAGTGCTGCAGCAAGTGCAGATGCAAAAGTAGGAGATGTTGTAATACCATCAAGAAAAGTTAGAGAAGAGGAGAGCAGACTCTTCGAGATACTAAAAAGACAAAATGGCCCAACTTATAATCGTGAACAAGCCTACAAAGAAGGACTCAAGGAGAAAGCAATCAACAGCCTATCTCCTAGAGCTCAAATACTAAACTTAGCCAGACAATATGGGTTGACTGCAACAGATGAAGAGCGTGACAACTCAATTAAGGCTATCCAGAGATTCCAAGTAGATGGAAAATTTGACATGAAAACATATCTCACATTTCTTAAAAATACAGGCAGAAAACCTAGTGAATTTGAATCCGATATTGTTGAAGAGATTACAGTGGCAAAATTTCTAAAGTACATTAGTGCTGATCCGTTAGATAATGAGATAAGCAGTACGGGTATATTTTTTAACGTAAGTGACAAAATTGGATACAGAGTAATTAAGAAATCAGATCTTAAAGTAGATACCAAAAAAGAAGATTTAGAGAAGTACTGGAATGAACACAAGTCCGAATATATGAGTAAAAAGCAATATAAGCTAGCTATTGTCTGGACTACATTAGATGATATCAATATTGATGATGGAGAATTGGAAAAGTACTATAAGGATAATAGCTTTAACTACAGAGATAACAAAGGTGATATACCAGCATTTGATGATGTAAAAAAACAAGTTGAAAATGATTTGAGAGTCAAAAAAGGTAAAACTAAAGCACTTAAAGAGAGAGTCGCGTTTAAAAATCAGAAGATGGAAGCAACGCAAGAAGTTATATTGGATATAGCAGATGAGAAACTAAGCCAAGAGCTATGGGCAAAAATAGAGAGTTCAAATAAAGGTGAGCTATTGAAACCAGTAGCTATCTCTGGTAAATATGCAACAGTAAAGGTAATGGAGGTCATTGAGCCAAGAGAACTAAGTTTTGAGGAGGCAAAAGAGACTGTAGTTAAAGAGTATACACTATTGGAGAGAGATAGGCTTGCTAAAAAAGAGGCACAAGAGATGTTGTCGAAAGTTGACGATATTAAGTTGATACCAACAGAGTGGATAACGCTTAAGTACAGCAAGCCACTTGAACCAATGAGTAAAGCAGAAACTTTACTCTTTTTACAAAAACTCTTTACATCTTCAGCTAAAAATGGTATTATTTCAACTGATAGCTCAGAGGTAGTATACAAGATACTGGATCAGACAGTTGAAGAGTCTCCATTTGACGTGAACATCAAAGGACTAAAACAGAACTCTCTACTTGACAGTTTAATAAAAGAACTTGATAAAAAAAATCCAGTTCAGACTTTTTAAAGGAATAAAATTGAGTAAGGTTATCCTAGCCATAGATATTGGCTCCACGAAAATTAGTGCTGTAATAGCAGAGACTTTGAATGGAGAGATAAATGTAATAGGCTATGGTGCATCCAAAGCTCAAGGTGTGAAAAAGGGCGTAATTACCAATATTGAGCTGGCAGCAAAATCTATTAAAAAAGCATTGGACGACGCACAAAGAATAGCAGGTAGCGATATATCTACAGCTACCGTATCGGTTTCTAACGCCTATGCAAAAAGCATTAATTCTACAGGAATAATAAATATTCCACAAAAAGATATCTCAACCAAAGAGATAAATAGGTTGATGGAGACCGCAATCTATAATGCCAAAATACCAAGCGAATATGATATTGTTCACGTGCTTCCCTATAATTTCAGGGTTGATGATCAAGACTTTATCGAAGATCCTTTTGGAATGAATGCAAGCAGATTAGAGGTTGACACAAATATAGTCTTAGTTCAAAAAACCAACTTGAACAATCTCAAGAAAACAGTCAAGTCTGCTGGGCTCGAGGTTGATGGTATCGTTCTATCAAGTTACGCATCTTCTCTCTCGATACTGCAAGAGGATGAGAAAGAGCTTGGTGTAGCTGTAATAGATATGGGAGGTCAAACAAGTAACCTAGCAATACACTCTGGCAATTCGATTAGGTATAACACCTTTTTGGGTGTTGGCTCCAACCATATCACAAATGATCTATCCATGGCACTGCATACTCCCTTGCAGGTAGCAGAAAATGTTAAAATAAAATATGGTGACCTATCTGTCAAGTCTGAAGATTTGATTGAGTTGCCTGTCATTGGAGATGAGTCTAACCACAATACTGTATCTTTACAGATGGTGCATAGCGTAATCATGGCAAGAGTAGAAGAGTCACTTGCTATATTGGCCAATACTCTTGAAAAGAGTGGACTTGGCGACAACATAGGTGCTGGTATTGTCTTGACAGGTGGAATGACGAAACTTAAAGGGCTCAGAGAGTTAGCCCAAGCTATATTCCATGAGTATCCGGTGCGTATAGGATTGCCAAGAGATACAGATGGTGTAAATAGCGAATTGAGAGATCCGGCTTATTCAACTGTAATTGGTTTACTGATGCACCAGTCCGGCCATCATACTCAATATGAGGTCAACAATGACAAGGTAATGCTGCATGGTAAGAATAAACCACAAAGCACGCAGGATAACAGCATTAAATTAAAAGAAGAAAATAATAGAGTCAAAGAGGAGATAATAGAAAAGAGTGCTAGCAATATAAATAGTAATGTCATGGAGACAAAAAAGGAAAAAGTACAATCTAAGGTGCAGCAGCATACGTCAACTAGAAGCGAGGAAAAATTTATCCAAGAGACAGATAATTTTTCTTTTGAAGACCTTCCAAGACCATCTGAAGCAAAAAACAATGTCGTAGCTAAGTTTTCTAGCTGGGCAAAACAGTTATTTTAAAAACACAAGGGGATATAATGAGAGAAGAAAATTTTGATATTGAAGTTGAGTCATTGGATGTTGAGTCTACGGCTCCATCTGCTTTGACTGCGGAAGGTGCTAAAATTAAAGCAATTGGCGTAGGTGGTGGTGGAGGCAACATGATCAACCACATGATTACAGAAGGCATAGGTAATATTGACTTAATCGTCGCCAATACAGATGCTCAAGCACTTGATCACTCTATGGCATCAACAAAGTTGCAACTTGGACTAAACGCTACTAGAGGGTTAGGCGCAGGAATGATGCCAGAGAAAGGTAGAGAAGCAGCTCTAGAGAGTTTCGATGACATCAAAGAGGCCTTAGCCGGCGCTGATATAGTATTTGTATCTGCTGGTCTTGGCGGTGGTACTGGTACTGGTGCAGCTCCAATTATTGCACAAGCAGCGAAAGAAGTAGGAGCATTGACTGTCTCTGTTGTCACTAGTCCGTTTAAATTTGAAGGTAGAAAAAGAAGTAAACTTTTTAAAGAGGGACTCGAAGAGTTAAAAAGAGAGAGTGACTCCATTGTTGTTATTCCAAATGAAAAACTCTTATCAATTGTTGAAAAGAACCTGGGTATAAAAGAGAGTTTTAGACTAGTGGATGATGTATTGGCACAAGCTGTATCTGGTATATCCAATGTGATACTTTCTCATGGTCCAAATGATATCAACCTTGACTTTGCAGACGTGAAAACTGTCATGAGTCACAGAGGTTCAGCACTTATGGGTTCTGGTGTGGGTCAAGGCTCAAATGCAGCATACGATGCAGCTAAGGCAGCTATTGATTCTCCGCTACTCGACAATATTTCAATTAATGGTGCTATGGGTATCTTGGTTCACTTCCATGTGCATCCTGATTATCCAATCCTTCAGATTTCTGAAGCGATGGAGACTATCGAGGATCATGCGGATGAAGATGCAAACGTTATATTTGGTACAACTACATCACTGAACCTTCCTATAGATGAAGTGAAGATTACGATAGTTGCTACAGGCTTTGAAGATATGCAAGAGTTTACTGCTACAAAGAGTGACAAAGTAAATTCTGACTTATTATCAAGTCAAAATACTCAAACGCAAGCAGAGACACCAAAGCCATCTCCTCAGATGACTGTAACTCCTACTATGCCTAGACAGACTCGTAAGGTTGTAGGTGGATATGATGGTGAAAACGATGATTTACTAGAAATACCTTCATTTCTCAGAATGCAAATGGACTAAAGAGCACTACCTCCCCTTGTGCTCGACACACTAAGCTACTAACTCTCTAGTATATTCTATCTAAATTTTTTATACACTATTTATTCTAATAATTCTGGTCTATATTCAAAATGCATAGTATCATAGTGATACCATTTTCCACCCCAAATAAATCCATGTTTTTCAAATATTTTGACTATCTGAAACGGTATTTTATTTTGATATTTATACCCCCCTTTACTCCATCTCCAATATGCTGAATATTTAACATTTATGTCAATGGCTGCCCCGTATGAGTGCACGCTTAATCTATCGGTTCCTGCTATTTTGCGCCATTTGAATGTACCTCCAATAGGATGAAGGTACTTGGCTAGCCTTGGATACATTTTTAGTTCATTCTCTACAGCTAATAGTTGCTTATCGACATTATTAACAGTGGTTACTTTAACGCTTTTTCCAAACCATTTAATACTTGTGAGGTTAGCTTTGACTTCATTTGATGAGTTGCCATACATTTTACGAAAGAACTTATCATTTCTGTATCTTCCAGGATCATAATTATGGGCAGGTTTGCCTTGCTTGGCTCTTGTGTATGAGTCTGCAAACATATCTTCGATATCTGCTTGCTCTAGTCTCTGTTTGAAATTTTTCTTTTTTTGGTCGTCATAAATCATCTTCTGTCCATCTTTCCAAATTATACGATTTTGATCGCATGCGACTAAATGATTTGGGTATGCCGTCAGCAGTTTTCGCGCATTGTTGTCACATTTTGCCTCTAATGATGACATAAGCAATGTAAATGCAACAGATGCCAGTAGATATTTGTTCATATTCAATCCCTTATATGTATGCATAATTATACAATACTCCAATTAATAAATAGTTGCTATTTTTCAGCTAACTTAATCGAATAATTTGAGATAATATACCAATTACAATACTATAGGAGTAGCATATGCAGATAGAAAAGTGCACCTCGTTAAATGAGGTAAGAGATCAAATAGATGCGTTAGACGATAAAATAGTAGAGCTCATAGCAAAAAGAAATGCCTACGTCAAGCATCTTCCACAATTTAAAGAGAGTGTTGAGCAGATTAAGAGTGATGGCAGGATTGAAGATGTCATTAGTAGAGCAAGAGCTAAAGCTATATCTCTTGATCTCTCTCCAAATTTAATAAATGATCTCTATATTAGAATGATAGATGCTATGCTTGATAGTGAAATTACGGAATTCCAAAATGCTAAAAATTGCTAAATAGGATTAAAACTCTCCTATTTGTACGAAAACTACTAAATCGGCTTGACTTCAAAGTACTTTTGTGTTATAACCAATAAAATTAATAATATATAAGGAGTCAAAATGCCACAACAAGAGCTAGACAAAGCAGTCTCTGGTGAATACGCATTGGGCTTTGAGATAGATATAGAGCAAGATACTGTCCCTCCTGGATTAGATGAAGGCGTCATCAAGTTCATATCTGCCAAAAAAGAAGAGCCACAATGGATGACTGAAATGCGTCTATCAGCATTTAAAAAATGGCAAAAAATGTCAGAGCCTACATGGGGGCATTTAAGATATGAACCAATAGACTACTACTCTATATCTTATTTTTCTGCTCCGAAAGTAGCTCCAGATAGCCTAGATGAAGTGGATCCAAAGATACTGGATGCTTATAAAAAACTAGGTATACCTCTAGATGAGCAAAAACAGCTTCAGGGTATTGCAGTCGATGCAGTTGTCGACTCAGTATCTGTTAAAACTACATACACAGAAGAACTTAGCAAACATGGCATCATATTCTGCTCCATATCTGAAGCTATCAGGGATTATCCAGAGCTAATTAAAAAGTATATGTTCTCAGTAGTTCCTGTAGCAGACAACTTTTTTGCAGCCTTGAACTCAGCTGTTTTCACAGATGGAACATTTGTTTACATACCAAAAGGTGTGAGATGCCCAATGGAATTGAGCACATATTTCAGGATAAATGCCCTCAATACAGGGCAGTTTGAGCGTACATTAATTGTCGCTGATGAGGGCAGCTATGTGAGTTACAACGAAGGATGTTCTGCACCGACAAGGGATGATAATCAGCTCCATGCCGCAGTAGTTGAGCTTGTGGTAATGAAAGATGCAGAGATTAAATACTCGACCATACAAAACTGGTACCCCGGTGATGAAAATGGCAAAGGTGGCATATATAACTTTGTAACAAAGCGAGGTATCTGCCAAGGAGATAACTCAAAAATATCATGGACGCAGGTGGAAACAGGTTCATCTATTACATGGAAATACCCAAGCTGCATACTCAAAGGTGATAATTCTGTCGGAGAGTTTTACTCTGTGGCAGTTACGACATTGGCACAACAAGCAGATACCGGGACAAAAATGATACATCTAGGAAAAAATACTAAGTCCACTATCATCTCCAAGGGAATCTCTGCAATGAAGGGGCAAAATACTTATCGAGGATTGGTCAAGATGGGTGCCAATGCTACAGGTGCCAGAAACTACAGTGAGTGCGACTCTTTGTTGATTGGCAGCCAATGCGGCGCTCATACTTTCCCTTATCTGGAGTCGAAAGATTCTGTAGGGCAAGTAGAGCATGAAGCCACGACATCTAAAATATCTGATGAGCAGCTGTTTTATCTGAGACAACGAGGGATAAATGAAGAGGATGCTGTCTCCATGATAGTACATGGATTTTGTAAAGATGTATTTAAAATGCTCCCAATGGAGTATGCTGTAGAGGCAAAAGCACTATTAAATTTGACACTAGAAGGAAGCGTAGGATGAGTAACATGATGCAAATAATAGATTTAAAAGCAAGTATAGGCGATAAGAAGATTTTAAAAGGCTTGAACCTCTCTTTGGAAAAAGGAAAGGTTCATGCAATCATGGGCCCAAACGGAGCCGGTAAATCTACTCTGTCAAAAGCGATAGTGGGACATTATGATATAGATGTAGAGTCTGGCGAGATACTCTACAAGGGCGAAAACATCATAGAGCAAGAGCCAGAGCAAAGAGCTCTAGATGGTGTGTTTATGAGCTTTCAACACCCAGTAGAGATACCAGGCGTAAATAATGCATATTTTTTGAGAACAGCAGTAAATGCAAAAAGACGACACGAGGGCAAAGATGAGCTAAATGCGGCAGAGTTTTTACGGGAGATGAAGGTTCAAGTCCAAGAGCTCGGAATGAAACCAGACATGATAAGCAGGTCGCTAAATGAGGGTTTTTCTGGTGGTGAGAAAAAGAGAAACGAAATTTTACAAATGAAAATGCTGAAGCCAGATATGATAGTTCTTGATGAGATAGATTCTGGACTAGATATTGATGCTCTGCGAGCAGTATCTGAAGGTATTAACTCTATGAAAGATGGGAATAGAACTTTTTTAGTTATTACCCACTATAGTCGAATTTTGGACTATATCAAGCCAGACTATATACACGTACTCAAAGATGGAGAAATAGTCCACACAGGCGGCCCTGAGCTAGTAGAGCAACTAGAAAAAGATGGATACGAATCACTAGGAGCAAAATAATGAAACTCCAGGACCTTCAGAATAAAAATGCTGAGGAGCTTATAGAGTTTTTTGGTACCGAAAAATCACAAAAAACTTTAGCTAAAAAGTTCATCTCTATCGGACTTCCCACTAAAAAGCAAGAAGAGTATGCATATACAGATATAGAAAAATATACAGAGATTTCTTTGGAGTTGATGGAGAACGTGGCGCAAGGAATAGAGCCGTGTGAGCAAATAATTATCACGGATGGTGTTTTGACGCATGCTCCTAAATCGATATCTATTACACAAATAGATGTCAGTGTAGATGAAAATGAGCATTTTGATCCACTCTACTACCTTGGGCATTTGGCAAGTAAAACATCTCTACAGATCAACATAAAGCAAGACACCAAACTGCAGATACATCATAAATTTACAAAACAGTCAACCCTATTTTTCTACAGAGTTGCTATAAGTATTGCACCTAATACAAATGTCGAGTTATCAGAGAGTTATGATGGAGTAGAAGCCAAAGGGTCATTGGCTATAAATGGATATGATATTAATTTGTCTAAATATTCATCTGTTACCATGGTAAAAAATCAGACCATCACAACAGGCTCATGCGGTACACTGTCTTCACATTTTATCGATGCACAAGATGATTCTAGGGTAGACTTTTTATCATTCGATTATGGTAGTAGTGGCTCTTTGCAGACACTGCAAATCAATCTTGCCAATAGAGCACACGCAGAGATATCTCATCTGCTATATATCAGTGAGGATGCAAAGCGGGGAACAGTCTCAAAGATAAGACACATAGGCGAACACTCAACAAGTAACCAAGTAGCCAAAAATATACTTGATGATAAATCAAGAGGTATATTTGATGCTTTAATCAAAGTAGAAAATAGTGCACTTCACACAAAGGCACACCAAAGCTCTAAATCTATACTGCTTCATAGTGGTGCCTACATGGCCTCCAAGCCACAACTGGAGATATATATAGATGAGCTAGAAGCTAGTCATGGTTCAAGCATAGGTCAACTGGATGAAACTCAGTTATTCTATTTGAGATCTAGAGGTATTAGCGAAACAGAAGCCAAGAAGATGCTGGTTCAGGCATTTGCTAATGATATCATAGATAGAGTCTCAAACATCAATATCAAAGAGAAGGTTTCGCTAGATTTTGAAAAAGCCTACTATGGACAAGCACAACTGGCATGCATGGAGACATGTCATGGATGCGAAGACCTAATTATCAAGGAGACCAAATGACTATCACGGAGAGAGTAGACACATATAGAGAAGATTTTGACCTCTTTGAGGACCCAAACGATAAACTAGAGTATATATTCGACTTAGGCAAAGCTCACGAAGGGTTACCAGAGGCTGAAAAAACTGAAGAAACCACCATTGTGGGATGCGCATCTCCAGCGTGGCTGGTATGTGAGTATTCGCATGGAGTGGTGCATTTTAGAGGCGAGGGAACAAGTGAGATGGCAAAGGGGATGATGGAGATGCTACTCTCTATCTTTGGAGAGAGAATACCAGATGAGATACTTGACTTCAATCCGGAATATCTTCAGACTATGGGTATAGTTGAGCTCTTATCTCCTGTTAGACAGCAGAGTCTAGAGGCATTTTTGAACAAAGTATATGGGTATACTCAAAAATGCAAGGATGGTCAGATATGAGTAAGGCTCTACTAGAGATAACTGATGAGCAGATGAACGAGATGGTTATTGAACAGCTAAAGAGCATATATGATCCTGAGTTGCCAGTTGATATCTATAATCTAGGACTTATCTACAAGGTTGATTGTGGTGATCATGAGCCAACTAGACTCAAGCAGTGCAAAATCACGATGACTTTAACATCAGCTACTTGCTCTATGTCTGAGATGATTGTTGACCTAGTGAAAAGTATCCCAAACCGTTTAGATGGGCTCGAAGAGATGGATGTAGAGTTGGTATTTGATCCACCATGGAGCCAAGATAGTATGACAGACGAGGCCAAGCTGGCCATGGGTCTACTCTAGACCTTTTTAGTTAAAATCTTATAAATTATAAAACCAAATAAAAGTGTTATGCCTATACTGAAATAAATAGGCACACTCTTTGTGATGACATATGTAACTATCAAAATCGCTAATAATGTGGGTACTTCATTGTAGGCTCTAAAAAATTGTCCACTCTTTTCGCACTTGTCAAGAGACAATCTTGTTCTGTAGTATTCGAGCGAGTATGAATATACTACTAAACCCACCAACACAGCAAGCTTAGCAAGCATCCATCTATGTGATAAAAGAGTAGGGTTTAGATATATCATTGTCACACCGCTTAATATCGTGGCCCACATAGCAGGGAAGCCTATTACCTTGTATATCTTCTCCTCTTGTATCTTGATTACATCAGTAAAATCCTTTTTGTCTCTATTTTCCTGATGGTAGACAAATAGTCTAGGCATATAAAACAACATTGACATCCATGATAAGACAGCCACAATATGAAAAGTCAATATCGGTAAATAGTACTGCATGGTTACCTCCACATTTGATTTCAAATGATACCTAAAATATGATTATCCAACTCTGTGTTGCTTTTGGTATAATCTATAAAAGATATAAACAAGGTGGATAATGTTAACTGGACTCGTGCTCGTAGGCATATTTACAGGACTGATATCGGGTTTTTTTGGTGTAGGTGGAGGCATGATATTGGTGCCACTGCTTATGGCAATGGGTCTTGATATCAAATCAGCGATTGGTATATCGATAGTGCAGATGGTTTTTACATCCGTGTTGGGCTCATATTTAAACTTTCGAAGAGGCAACCTAAAAATAAATGAAGGCATGTGGGTAGGTATAGGTGGATTACTGGGTGGTGTCCTCGGAGCTAGATTGACAGATTTATTACCAAAAGAGCAGCTGCAATATATTTTCTTAGTTCTTGTACTGTTTGCAATCTATAGAATTCTCACAGTAAAACAGTCATGTACCCAAGAGAGTGAAAACTCGTTCAATCCTGCAATCTTGCTCTTTGTTGGCTTTATAATTGGTGTGATAGCTATGATGTTGGGAGTAGGTGGCTCTATTATGCTAACTCCCATACTTGTCAGTGTATTGCATTTTCCTACAAAAAAAGCAGCGACTGCAGGACTATTTTTTGTAGTATTCTCCTCAATAGCAGGATTAACATATAAATTATACTCGGGCTCTCTGCACTCGCTTGATATAGACATTAGTACTATTTTGATAGTATCATTTGCGGCACTATTTGGAGTTGTTCTAGGCATCTATCTCAAAGAAATAGTAGGCGACAGTAGCCATAAAAAGTACTTGATTATTTTATATTTTCTAATATTAATTCTCTTAATTAAGAAAATCTTTTTAGGGGTATGATTGTATTGGCTTCACTCTTTGAATCTGTATGTCACTAGATAAGAAAACAATCCTACTTAAAACATTATAATGGCAATACACTCAAGAAATGCGCCCTTTTATGCTATAATATCAGATTAATATTTTGGCACCATGGCAAGGATGCCCATATCAACAGGGAAACTAATTGAAAAAAATAAACGACACTATTCAAGTATTTGGCGCTAGAGAAAACAATCTTAAA
>CAYWGB010000004.1:0-18765 GCA_964457825.1 uncultured Campylobacterales bacterium
AAGTCTATATCTTAGACTCTCGGATATCTTCTATTAGCCGAGCTACTTTTTTCTTGTCTATCTTGATATCCTTATTTCCATTTTTAAGCTCATATAACCTACTTACTTTCTCTTCTATCTCTGGGTTTTTATCTACATGTGGATATAGTGCATTCAGTGCTTCGTTGGTATTATATGATGATTGGCCAATTCCACTTTTATTGTGAGCAAACAGCCAATACAAAATACCTACAAGCGATAAAATACCACCTACCACATATAACCAAAATAATGATGATTGATTCGCATTATCTCGTTGCTTGTTATACTCAGTATCTTCCAATATGGAGTCTGTTTTTGCCACCTTAGTACTATTATCCTCTTTGGTTTTTATCTCTTTAGCTGCTTTTTTTCCACTCTCTTCTGTGTCTGCTTTTACCCGTTTTTTTGTATTTATAGCACTACTTGGCATGATCTTGCCACCATTAATTACTATACTCTTAGCAGGACTCACTAGACTCTTCACGCGTTTCTCTTTAGTATCATAGTATGTAATTTTGAAACTGGGTATAGTAAAACTTTTATCAGAAACAAATACATATTTTTTGACATATCTATTGACCAACTTATCCCCATCCATACTATGCGTCACTACACCATCGTCACCATACGATGATACACCGTCGATGTCAAACTGGTGGTCTTGCAAAGAATCTAATTCGCCATTGCCTTCTACTATAACCGTATATGTGATTGGCTTATTTGCTTTTGCTTTACTATGATCCAAACTAGTATGCATTGTAAATTCACCTACGAGATCACTCTTTTCTGGAGGCATTATCACCTTTATTTTAAGGTTATTTCCCTTAACTCTCTTCATTTTATAGCTAGGGTTACCAAACATCCCGTTAAAAGGATCAGAGCCCCTTTGACTAATGGCAATATCAACTCTGGGGTTAACAATATCTACACTCCCCTCTTGTTTGGGAGTTACTAGATAACTGGCAATAATTTTACTAGCACCAGCATATGATCTGGTAATCTTGCTCTTTTGAATAGGCCTAGCACTAGCATTTTTGAATACTGGTTCATGATACTCGCCGCGCGGTCTACCTGAGCCATTTGGCACAAACAGTATGGCATCTACAACAAATGAATTGCCCAAATATACCTCTGATTTGTTGCTTTTAAGTGTTAACTTATATCCATTATTAGTGACCACACCAGCCGTTGGATTAGTCGCTCCTGGACTAATAATGCTAATCTTGACAGGGTTAGTTTTGTACTCCTTGCCATCGATTTTCACGGTATACGATGGAAGTGTCATATTTACCTCGGGGGTAAAAGTAAATCCATATTTGACAACCCTCTTCATCGCAGTTGTTCCGTTTACGATAGACATCTCTTGACTGGATGATCTATATTTGCTAGAGATTGGAAATCCACCCACATCCAAAACATCAGGAAATTTGACGTCACGACCTTGTGCACTTAAGACCACATCTATACTCTCACCTTCAGTAACACTCTTTGAACTAAGGTGTATAGAGAGCTTATCTGCCCACAGGGCAGAAACTCCCAATAACAACAGTAGAACTACTTTTATAAATCTACCATGGATTGACATCATTTCTCCTTTGATTTTTATGCTTTGCACCACTTGCTGGATACATAATAGTACGACTCTTCGCTCTTTTCATTCGCTTCATTAATTTTCTTAAGTTTTTAGCATTGAGTTTTTTTATCTGTTCTTTTTTGTTTATTTTATTTGATTTCTTTTTCTTTTGATCTGAACTCTTTTTCTGGTCAGACTTTTTCTTATCATCTTTTTTATCTTTTTGCTTGGTATTGTTTTGCTCTTGATTACTTTTTTTCGAATTTGGCTTTTGTGTTTTATTTTGATCTTGTTTTTGACTTTTATCTTTTTTGTTTTTGTCTTGATTTTTATTCTGTTTCGTCTGTTGTTTGTCGTTCTTTTTTTGCTTTTTCTTCTGTTGTTTTTTTTGCTCTTTTTTCTTTTTTGCAAGTTCTAGATTTTTCTTCGTATCATCTCCTGCACCATTTTTGAGTGCCTCTTGGTATGATTTTATTGCATTTGTCAGATTGCCGTCTTTGAAATATGCATTACCAAGATTGTGTAATCTATCGGCTTCGGACACACCACTACCCTTGGCTCTCTTGTACTCCTTGATAGCACTTTTATAATCATTTGCTTTGTATCTAGCATTGCCAATATTATAATGCACACTCGCATCACCCTTGCCTAATTGTTTAAATAAAGATGCACTTTTGTTGTAATTTTCTTGCCTGTACGCTTCTGTAGCACTATCAATCTTTTGAAAATCTTTAATGCCAGCATTTACATAAAGTGTCAGCAATACTGCAAAGCTTAAAACTCTGTTCATGCATTTCTCCTAATCTCAGGGATGGAACTTAACGCCAAGAGCATAAGCAGTACTGCCAAGCCCAAAGGGTAAACAAACATCTCATCTCTTTGCATTACTTTAGTCTTGCCCTTTTTCTTGTCTCCAAATTTACCTCTAATATCATCAACAAGACTTCTCATATCTGCAGCTCCGTTAGAGGCTATCATGAACTCACCGCCACTATCTTTGGCTATCTTTCCGAGAGCTTCATTTACTCTTGTCATTACAATTTGTCCACTGGAGTCTTTGACAATTCTGCCTCTCTTGTCTAATACTGGTGCACCTTTCTTGGTACCTACCAAAACTGTATAAAGGGTGATTTTATTCTCTTTTATAATATTTTCAAAATCTCCTAATGCCTTCTCGTCCCCTCCATCACTAAAGACAACCAAAATTTTTGGTTTTTTATCTTTCAACTGCTCATACACTGTTTGTGCCAGTGCATCAAAATCTGTTGACCCATTATTGATATATCCTTCATTGACACCCTCAACCATCTCTGACAAAATACTCTTGTCTTCCGTAAACGGTGAAATCATGAAGGTAGAGTATGCAAAAGCTAGAACTTCTACGGAGTCACTAGGATTCATAGCAGCAAACATCTGCTTGATTTTATTTTTTGCAAAACCTAAACGATTAGGATAGCTATCTTTACTCCTCATAGAAGCAGATATATCCAATGCAGTCACTATCTCTACACCTTCAACATCCACGTCCTGCTCTTTTTCGTTCAATACTGGCCTGGCCAAGGCGATAATCATAAACAATATAGCTAGAAACATCACAACATTTCTAGTTCTTGTAGATACATTTGCGCTTCCAGCCCTGAGCCTCGAGAGTGCTCTGCGTGAAAATACCCTATCTGCACTCTCTTTGTTGGTCAAAACCAATATCACAAAGATAATAAATGGAATCATCATCACTATAAGGATCCATGGATAGACAAAACTCATCGCGATACCCCCGTAGCACTTCTATAATAGACAAAAATTAACCAAGCAAAAATAGAGATAAATAACACATATGCATAGTAATAACTCTTTTCTACAATCTTTTTGGCATCTATTTTTGTCTCTTCTAATTTATCAATATCTCTATATATACTCTCCAATTTAGAAGATTCGTTAGCATTGTAATACTTGCCGTGACCTTTTTTGGCAAGCAATTTGAGATATTCATGATCAACACTACCACGAAAGAAACTCTCCCCTCCTATCCCTATCGTATAGAGTTTTATATCACTTTTTTCTATGAGATTTACTACCTCTGATTTCGTTGTTACACTACTATGTTCTGCTCCATCAGTTAACAATATAGCTATCTTGCTTTTGGTTTTCGATTTTGACAATATACTGTATGTCTGCAAGATAGCATCATTGATCGCTGTTCTCTTGCCGGCCATACCTAGCTGCTGCATTTTGACAATCTTTTTAAGAAAATCTTTTTCGAATGTCAACGGAGAAGCCACAAATGCCACATCAGCAAAGGTCACAAGCCCTACCCTGTCACTCTTTCGTCTATCCACAAAATCCTTGACTACATTTTTGACAGCGTCAAATCTACTCAACCTCATATTTGACCTGTTGAACCCTCTCTGCCTCATCGAATCACTAGAGTCTAGTATCAGTACTATATCTCTGGCACTTTTTTTATTATTTTTATATGTCTCGGTCATCACAGGTGATGCGAGAGCAATAATCATTGTAACGATACCTATCCACTTGAGCCAATAGAGAAATCTATTTTTACTACCTGATTGCTTCAGGAGTTTACTAACATGTGGAAAGTAGATTGCATCACTTTTACTGGCGCAATACTTTGCACACAGCCAAAATATAGGTAAAAGGATAAACACATATGGGTATTCGAAACTAAATTGACTCATGACATACCTTTATATATATCTCAAACAACCTCTTATCTTCGATAGAGATGGCTGGAACATCGGCTTTATACTTATATTTCTCAAGAGCTGTAACCATATCTTGATAAAGAGTAGACCTTCTCTCGTCATTGGCAAGATATCTGCCATATTCTGTAGCCTCATAGGCGGCTCTTTTGGGCTCATTCCAGTCAATAGCATCCATTTTTTCCAAATAAACTTTTTCTATATTAACTTTTCTAGACTGAGCATATAACCTTATCATCCAATAAATTAGTGCCAGAACAGATAGTACAGCTGCTATCCAAATGCCTACATATAAATAAAAGCTAAAATCTTCTATCTGCACCAATGGCTTAATATCATTTAATTGATCTGTTGCATTTGCCATATTATCTCATCTCTCTCATAATTTTACCTGCAGCTACCTCGTCAGTAAAGAGCTTAATGTGTCTAATTCCATATCTACTAAACTGCTCATATAACTTGGCATCGTTCTGTGCCAAGGCTTTCTTGTATGCATCTATGGATGAACCACTGATGTCGCCCTCATACCTACTATAATCTTCCGTATCGATAAGTCTAATGTAGCCTAAATCAGTTGGATTCTCCTCAAATCTATCCCTAACTATTACCACGAACAAATCATGTTTTTTGGCCAGCAGACCCAAATCTACATCTCCGACAAAATCTGATATCATAAACAAAAGAGACTTTCTCTTGATCCTCTTGTATAGTGTTTCTACCCAAGAACCAAAATCTCCATCTTTGCCAAGCACATCAAATTCACTGGCATACTCAACCTCGCTATTAACAGCATATAGCTTTTTTGATGGTTTAGAGTGCCTATAAAGCTTATCTGCAAAATTATAATACGAGAACATATCTCCATTTTTAACTGCAGCAAAACCAAGTATCGCCAAAACTTCGCAGATATATTCACTCTTGGCCTTATCGGTACCAAAATATGTGGATCCATTAAGCATAGTCGATATGACTACATTTAATTCTCTCTCTTCTCTATAAACTTTGACATATGGTTTTCCCAATTTAGCAGTACTCTTCCAGTCCATTTTGCGAATATCATCACCATAGACATACTCTCTAAGCTCACTAAATTCAAAACCCTCACCATGAAATCTGGAGGAATTATTTCCAAGCATATCTCCAAAGACCTGCTTTTTAGTTCTAAGCAGCATTTTTTTAGTATGTTTATTCATCTTTGAACCCCAAAATAGACATCATCTGCTTTTTAAGGTATAGGTACTGCACCCAATACCTTCTCTACAATGAAGTCTTGCGTAATATCCTCAGCTTGAGCTTCATAACTCAAAATAATTCTGTGTCTTAACACCTCTTTTGCAATATAAGCTATATCCATAGGGGAGACAAAATCTCTACCCTTTAGATATGCTATAGCTCTGCTCGCTTTATACATATCAATACTTGCCCTTGGACTTGCGCCATACTCAATATATTTTTGAATCTCACCTAGACCATACCTCTGAGGCTCTCTAGTTGCAAATATAAGCTCGATAATATACTTCTCTATTTCCGGATCCATAAATATTTCCATAGATTTGTTCTGTAGTGCTTTCAACTCATCGACATTAACAACTTGATTAATCTCTTCAAATCCATTATTTGCAACTCTTCTAGCAATCTCCAACTCTTCATCTCTAGTATTATAACCCACAACAACCTTGAGCATAAATCTATCTAGCTGTGCTTCAGGTAGCTCGTATGCCCCCTCTTGCTCTACTGGGTTTTGAGTCGCAAGTGTCAAGAATGGTAAATCTAATTTAAAACTCTCATCACCTATTGTCACCTGTCTCTCCTGCATCACTTCTAGTAGTGCCGACTGTACTTTGGCTGGTGCACGGTTAATCTCATCTGCTAGCAATATGTTCGTAAATACTGGCCCTTTCTTTATCTTAAAACTATTGTTTGTGGGATCATAAATCTCTGTACCGATTATGTCTGATGGCAATAGGTCTGGAGTAAATTGTACTCTCTTGAAATCTAAGCCAAGTGTCTTTGCCAGTGCATTTACTGTTGTCGTCTTTGCAAGACCAGGCACTCCCTCGAGAAGTATGTGCCCGCGACTAAGCAATCCAGCCAAGAGTGACTCTATCATCTTCTCTTGACCCACCACTACTTTACTAATTTCTTCTTTGATTTTACTAATTGTCTCCAATTGATACTCCTAAACATATGTTTTCTGTGCGTAGTCTATAGTAATGAGTTTAACTATATGTTAACCATAAAATGAGAGACAACGTTATCATTTATCAAAAATAACTTTTTTATCAAAGTCCCATTCAGGCGTACTTTGTGGCAGGTTAAAAATATTTGGGTATAATCCACCTCAATTGAGCTAAAACTTTACCCAATTTTTTAGTATCATCTTCCACAATTAGGAGTCCATATAAATGGCAGCAAAAAAAGATATCATGACAAAAGTTGAGTCTCTAATCAAGTCTAAAAAAAAGGGAGAGTTGGCTACATTTGAAAATATCGCTTCTTTGTTTGAAAAACAAATCACAGCAGCGCAGGCCAAAAAGATTGTCTCTTTCGCCAAAGCAAAAAAACTAGAAATAGTCTCCGCCTCCGAATTTGCCAAAGCACAAACAGAACTTGCAAAAACCATGAGAGCTGAAGCACGAGCTCAGCAAGACAAAGAAAATCAAAATGATGAGTTTGATATCACTAAAGAAAAAGAGCTTTTAGAGTGGAGTCGATCTGACTCACCAGTGAGAATGTACCTAAGAGAAATGGGCAAGATACCTCTTTTAACAAAAGAAGAAGAGGTAACTCTAAGTCGACAGATAGAAGATGGTGAAGATATCATCATAGATGCTATTTGTTCCGTGCCGTATTTGGTAGACTATATACTAAACTACAAAACACCTCTACTCAACAGGGAGAGAAGAGTAAAAGAACTTTTCAAAAATTTTGAAGATGAAAAAGCCTCAAATAATGATGACGAAAACGAAGATGAAGTCATCACCGAAGAGGATTCGACAGCCTCAAACAAAAGTGACAACAAACGAGGAAACAAGGTCATAGAAGCTTTTAAACATCTAGAAAAAAGCAAAAAAGAGTGGATCAAAGCTCGTAATGACATGCAAGAGGTGATCAAAACTGATGGAGAAAATGAATCAAAAATTATCCATGAGAGATTTAAAGTAGCGTTTAGAAAAACTCAATTAAAAAATGCTCTCTTGGATCTTGGGCCGACGTCCAAGCTCATCAATGAGCTCGTCAAAGCAATGGAGACAGCACTGAAAAGTGATGACGGATTTGACAAAGAGCTTAGTCGACTTGAGTACAAATTGCAACTCTTTAACGATACTCTACGTGCCAATCATCAAAAAATCCTAGATAATATCATAAATATGGACAAAGATGATATCATTGAAGCTGTGCCTGAAACCACAATGGTAAGCACATATGTTGACATTAAAAAACTATTTGAAACAAAAGAGGCGAGCAAGGATAGCTTCAACCTTGACCCTAAAAAATTAGAGGAGATTTTGAACCAGATTCATATAGGAAAGGCTCAAAGCGAAAAAGCAAAAAACCGTATGGCAAAATCTAACCTCAGACTAGTAGTCTCAATCGCCAAGAGATACACCAATCGTGGCCTTCCATTCCTAGACCTCATCCAAGAAGGAAACATAGGACTCATGAAAGCTGTTGATAAGTTTGAGTATGAAAAAGGCTACAAATTTTCCACATATGCGACGTGGTGGATACGTCAAGCGATTAGTCGTGCCATCGCAGATCAAGCCAGAACCATTCGTATCCCTATTCACATGATAGAGACTATCAACCGTATCAACAAAATCATCCGTAAACACCTTCAAGAGACGGGCAAAGAGCCAGATTTAGATACTATTGCAGAGGAGGTAGGACTCACTGTAGATAAAGTGAAAAATGTTATCAAAATCACAAAAGAACCAGTCTCACTAGAGACACCCGTAGGAGATGATGATGATGGACGATTCGGTGACTTCATAGAAGACAAAACGAGTTTGAGCCCAGCAGAAGCGGTATTGAATGATGACCTAAATCGTCAAATCGATGGAGTATTGGAAGAACTGAATGAGAGAGAGCAAGCTGTAGTCCGTATGAGATTTGGACTACTTACAGACAACAGTGACCGTACACTAGAGGAGATAGGCAAAGAGCTTAATGTTACCAGAGAGAGAGTCCGACAGATTGAATCATCTGCAATCAAAAAGTTAAAGCATCCAAAGGTAGGAAGAAAACTCAAAAACTACATCAAGGACTAGTGCCATGAATGAACCAAAGTTTTATCTCCTTATTATTGGCACAGAGATACTAAATCGCAGACGAGTAGATAAGCATTTCGACTATGTCTCTAAAGTGCTCTTAGAGGGAGGGCATAAACTACAGGGCTCTTTCGTCATACAAGATGATCCGAAACTCATCATAGAGACCATTAATTTTATCAGTGCGCAGTCTAATACTGTGATTTTCTCCTTTGGCGGTATAGGCTCGACACCAGATGACTACACCAGACAATGCGCCTCAAGTGCACTATCTGATGGCAAACTTATACAACATGAAGAGGCTACTAAAATTATAAGTTCAAATGTTGATACTAGCAAACATCCTCATGCACTAAATATGGCATTGCTGCCAAGTGGTGCCAAGCTGTTAAAAAATATCGTAAACAATATGCCAGCTTTTTACCTCAATGATAGATTCTTTTTTATGCCGGGGTTTCCAGAGATGAGTCACCCCATGGTAACTGATATAATGACAAAGTTTTTTCCAAACCGTCCAAAACCACATACTCGCACTTTGACAGCTCTCACCAAAGAGAGTACGCTAATTGACGTCATGAAGCAACTACCACAAAATATAGAGTTATCATCTCTGCCAAAAAGATATTCTGATGGTTATAGAACCACTATCCATCTATCATCAAATGATCAAAAAAGTCTAGAGCATGCATTTGGACTTTTTACAAACAAGCTAGACAACGAAGGCATAAACTACTCTTTAGATCAAGATTAAGATATGCTAAGTCTTTTCAAAAATAAACTCTATTCAAAACATAAAATAAAAGAACATCATACTTTTAGCAACCAAAACCATCACTTTGATTACACACTCATTAAAAAACCAAATATGAAAAACTGCTATATACGAATAAAAGATGCCCAAGTCATAGTCTCGGTCAATACAAAAGTTTCCATGCGATATATAGAGAATTTTCTTAATTCTAAATCTGCCTGGATAGCAGCTAAATTAAAGATAGCCAGCTTATCAACTGATGCTGATTTAACAAATCCGGACTCCAAACTATGGCTACTAGGTGAAGGCTTATCAATTAAAATCACTATCGACCAAGCCATTAAAAAAGAGAGACTTACAACAGAAGATAATTATGCTCATTTCATGCTGAAATCTACACCAACAAACACAAAACTAAAAGCACTACGTGACATCTTCTACAAAGAGTGCTCCAGAGAACACATAACTCCCATTGTCGAACAATATAGCACCACAATGCAACTTTACCCAACCAACATCACTTATAGAAAAACCAAAAGCAGATGGGGAAGCTGTTCAGCCAAAAATAGTATCTCTCTAAACACTAGACTAATGATGCTTCCTTCTGAAATTTTGGAGTATATAATCATTCATGAGTTAGCACATATAAAGCATAAAAATCACTCTCATAATTTTTGGGATTTGGTGGCACAGTACGACCCTGACTACAAGAAGCACAGAAAAGAGTTACGAAAATATGAAAGGTTATTCTAGATTAATTTCCAGTAAAAACACTAGAACCTGTCAATTAAATCACGAAAGACTTTATAAAGCCCTTTTACCTCATTGGCGGTAGTGTTCTCATTTGGTGCATGTATTGTATCATTGATCACTCCGAACTCTACGACATCTATCCCAAACTGCTTCATAAATCGTGCATCACTTGTGCCTCCTGCGGTTGAGAGCCTAGGAGTAACACCCACGACATGCTCGATACTTTTTGTAATATCTTGTACTATTTTCGAGTCTCTTTGCGTTACGAAAGGATAGGAACCTTGTTTTAACTCTAGGCTATACTCCACGCCCGGCAGTGCGTTTGCAACATGGAGCAATACATCATCCCTAGTTGTATTTGTCGAATTTCTAACATTAAACATAATATTTAAAGAGTTTGGGGTCACATTGGTAACCTCCATGCCACCTCTAATGTCCGTAATTACCATCTGACTAGGAGCAAAATCATCATCTCCATTATCCAGATTTACACCGGCTATCTTATCCATAAATGGTGCAATCTCATGGACGGGATTGAGAGTTTTCTCAGGATATGCAGCATGTCCTTGTTTGCCCCTAACGGTCAAATATCCATTAATGGAGCCCCTTCTTCCTATCTTGATAGCATCGCCAAACTGCTCTTCACACGTAGGCTCTGCTACTACACAATAGCTAGGTAGCAGGCCAAGCTCCTCTAGGTGCTCCAGCATTACGATGGTACCAAATTTGGCATCACCCTCTTCATCACTGGTCAACAAAATAGAGAGTCTACCACTGAAGCTCTTTGTCTTCTTGAGCGCCTGCACAAAGGCAGCTACTCCACTTTTCATATCTTGCGTACCTCTAGCATAGATGCGACCATCGATCTGCGTTGGTTTGAACGGATCAGTATTCCAGCCTTCACCAGCTGGTACCACATCTACATGGCCTGCGAAACATAAATGCTCACCATCACCAAATTTGCGTGTCAGAAATAGATTTTTAACACCTTCTTTATTGCAATAAATCGCTTCATACCCATCTAGATACTTCTCTATAAACTTCAGTGAGCCTGCATCATCAGGGGTCACAGAAGGAAATTCCAAAAGCTTAGTAAATAGTTTTATTAATTTCATATATATCTCCTAATATTCACAAATAGTCTAGCATAATTCTAGTAACCAATGAGTAGCATGGCTTTGATACCAAAATATATCTTAATCTAAATTAATATATAATGATAGCAACACAAACAAAGGTTACAAATGACCATAGATGACAATGTACTAGCCAAACTAGAAAAGCTCTCAGCACTACATATCGAGGATTCTAAACGAGAAGAGATAAAGTCACAGCTCTCTACGGTATTAACCTATATAGATAATCTTAATGAGTTAAACACAGATGAGCTTGACGGTTCATTCTCTACACTCAGCGGTGGCACTCCTCTTCGAGCCGATACTTTAAGAGAACCGCATTCTCTCTCAGCAGAAATCCTCTCTAGAGCGCCTCAGAGTCAAGATGACTTCTTTATCGTACCAGCAATTATAGATTAACATATAAGTACTAACAGTTATGAGATTAAAGATGCCGTCCTCTATTCTCAAATACCAAATTTTACACAAGGGATAAACAGTGAATAGTTTTGATTACATACTGATTATTATGCTATTATTACTCAGTATTAGAGGCTTTACCAATGGATTCAAAAATGAACTTATCAACCTCATTGGAATAGCAGGAGGCATATATCTTGCAAGTCGACTTGCACCATCATTGTCACAATTTTCCAACCAATATCTAAACATAGCAAATCAAGATTTCCTCAAAACAGTTATATTTCTGGGTCTATTCGGATTATCATGGCTCATCACAGGACAAATCAAAAAAAGATATGGTAATCCTACATATATGTACTACTCCAAGGCGGCTGTCAACAATATAGGTGGCGCTCTAGCTAATATGGTGAAAAACATGGTGATTATATCTATTATTATAGCTCTCATAGGCATCAACAATAAGCTACGTGGTGGATATATCAATACCATCAGAAACAGCGCATCTTACACACTTCTACTAAATATAGGCAATCATATAATTTTATTAGAGAAAAATCAAAAGAAATCAGGAGATACCAATGTTTAGCAATCAATATATCCAAGAACGTATCAAAAAAAGTGACGCACTAAGAGAAAACGGTATCAACCCGTACCCCGCCAATATTGTTGCAGGTATGCCATCAGCAGAGTTTTTAAGTAAGTTCGAGTATGTCAAAGAGATAGATGCAGATGAAAAAAAAGATGATAGCCAAGATATTACTCTCGTAGGTCGTATCAAATTTATTCGTATCATGGGCAAAGCATCATTTGCTAAACTAGAAGACTCAGATGGATTAGTGCAGATATACTATAATCGAGATGACTTACCAGAGGGCTACTACAATAATGTTGTCAAAAAGTTATTCGAAGTAGGAGATATCATCTCAGTTACAGGATATCCATTTGTCACCCAAACCGGAGAACTCACGCTACACTGTACCGATATGCAAATGGCATCCAAGTCAATATCACCACTACCTGAGAAGTTTCATGGCCTAACTGATCAAGAGACACGATATAGGAAAAGATACCTTGACATGATTATGAATCCAGAGGTGACTACAATTTTCAAGACCAGATCAAAAGTTATATCGCTTATAAGAAGATTTTTTGAAGATCATAACTTTTTAGAAGTCGAAACTCCCATGATGCACCCGATCCCTGGAGGTGCCAATGCCAAACCATTCATTACACACCACAACGCCCTTGGAGTAGACAGATTTTTACGAATAGCTCCTGAGTTGTATCTCAAACGACTCGTAGTTGGTGGCATGGATGCAGTATTTGAAATCAACAGAAACTTCAGAAATGAAGGTATGGACCACACTCACAATCCAGAATTTACATCTATAGAGTTCTATTGGGCATACCATAACTATCAAGATCTCATGAAACTTACTGAAGATCTGTATGACTATTTATTTGAGCATTTGGGGATTAGCAGCAATCTAACATATGGAGAGATGCAGATAGATTGTTCTACACCTTTTGCCAAAGTACCATATATCCAAGCACTCACCAGTATAGGTGGAGTGCCTGAAGATGTTGCAAGCGACAGAGCAAAGGCACTAGAGTATTTAAAATCACATAACATAAAGGTCGATGATAATCTTACATTGGGATACCTGCAGTCAGAACTCTTCGATGAATTTGTGGAAGATAAACTTATAAATCCCACCTTTATCACTGACTACCCCATTGATATCTCGCCTCTATCAAGAAGGAGTGATGAGAATCCAGAATTGGCAGAGAGGTTTGAGCTATTCATGGGTGGTAAAGAGATAGCGAATGGCTTCAACGAGCTCAATGACCCCTTGGATCAACTCAGTAGATTCCAAGCACAAGTTCAAGCAAAAGAAGAGACTAATGATGATGAGGCAATGCATATGGATCAAGATTTCGTCCAAGCACTTAGTCATGCCATGGCTCCAACTGCGGGCGAGGGTATAGGAATAGATAGACTCGTAATGATGCTAACTAACCAGCACAGCATCAGAGATGTCTTGCTCTTCCCTGCCATGAAGCCAGAGGCACCAAAAGTTGAAGTCTCAGCTGAAAATTGCTGCAAAAAGTGCGGAAACTGTACACCAGAAGAGTTAAAACCTGCCAAAAAAGGAAAAGGCTACTTCTGCATAGATGCCGCACAGTGCGGGGATAGAGCAGATAAATTGAAAAATATTATCTAATTTTTAACAAATTTACATTTAATATTAATAAATAAAGGTTCTTTAAGGGTTAATACTTTATAATATCATTATCAACTCGCCTGGGAGCCTTTAGTGAGATACTTTTTCCTCCTCTTGATATCTTTGTAGTTTTACTCTCAGGGGGTTGTGCTAAGAAATACGACTACACAATTCATAAACCAAAAATTCAATACAATTACCCTTCGCCACAAGCATTAAACAGAACACTAAGCAAGGCTCTAGGTAGCCGGTACATATGGGCAGAAGAAGGCCCCAACGCATTTGACTGTTCTGGACTCGTATATTATGCATATGGCACAATGAATATGCCCACCCCTAGAGTGGCCTCTAAGCAGGCACTAGTGGGAATGCCGATCACAAGATCACAGCTTCAATATGGAGATCTTATATTTTTTGACACCTCCAGTCGACGTACTGGTAAAGTGACTCATGTTGGGATATATGTAGGAAATAATAAATTTGAACACGCTGCTAGCTCCAAAAAAGGTGTTATCATAAGCAGTTTAGATAAGCCATATTATAAAAGCAGAGTCCTATCATACAGAAGATACCTACCTAGCACATATAATCACTATCAATATCCAGCCTATCGACACTAAGAGTCCAGCCATCTCTGGAGTATAATCTGTGCAGCAATAGAATCAATACGCCCATCTCTTTTTTGTTTAACCACTCCCATCATTTGCTCTTTGGCCTCAATACTCGAACCTTGCTCATCTTGATACTCGACGCTAATATTTGATGTATTCAGCAAAGATACAAAATGCCTAATACGACGCTCCATCTCATCACTATTTTGTGCATCTTTTGGCAAACCAACTATTAGTTTCTCTATCTCCCATTCTGATAAAAATAGATTTACATCTCTAGCTGCTTGATTACGATTTTTTCTCAATATTGCCTCTTGTGGTAAAACAATATTTTCATCCAAGCACAAAGCCACACCTACTCTCTTAAGACCGACATCGATAGATGCGATTTTCATCTACAAACCTAGTCCAATTTTACTCTTCATCCTATCTATACGAATATTAGCCTCATTTATTCTCTCTACTTTTATTTTTCCTTCTTTAATAAGCTTTCTGGTTGTTCCTACCAACTCTGGCAAACCGACCTCGTTGCTAGGGTCAAGTTGGTTACCAAATAGCAACATATCTACTCCTGCATTTATGCTAAGTCTTATACTATTTTCCAAATCATAGTGTTTACTAATGGCTCCCATTTGCATATCATCAGATATCACGACACCTCTATAGCCAAGCTCGGTTCTTAATACTCCTGTCACAACTTTTTTTGATAGCGATGCTGGATATTTCTTATCTAATCGCCTATTAAAAACATGTGCAACCATTATGGAATCAACTTTTCCAGCTAATATTAGTCTCCTGTATGGCTCTAATTCTCTCTGTTTTTGCCATGTATTTGTGATATCGACAAAACCATCATGAGTATCACCTAGACTAGATCCATGACCTGGAAAGTGCTTAAGTGACGTCAATATACCATATCTATGCATTTGAGCCATAAAAACTCTGTCATATATCGCTACTCGCTTGGGGTCTCTGCCATAACTTCTGCCAAAACCATTTATGACTTTATTTTTAGGATTTACCGCAACATCAGCAATAGGTCCAAGATTGAAATTTATGTTTACGCTACTCATCTCTTTTGCCATCTGAGCATATATTTTTTGGGCTCCTTGCACTCCTCTTTTTGAGAGAAATTTAGCCGAAGGATAATGTCCGTAGAAGCCATTTTTCGATCTGAGTCTCTGCACTTTTCCACCTTCTTCGTCTATGGATATTAGCGGTTGGTGCATGCATCCATGCAACAAAGAGTAGTTCAACTTTTTCAATTGTGATACTGATGATATGTTTTTAGCTTTTCCTTTTTGCGATGGGTGCCTGTCAAAAAGTATAACACCGCCTAAACCCATGTCGCATATATCACTCATTATGGTGGAGTTTGCTGTTGCCGTAGTACCGTAAAATCCTACGATAAACATATTTGCAATCTTCTCATCCAATGACTTGGCACCTAATGGCAAGGCCGTAAGCAGCACAATCAATAAAATAATTTTTGTTTTCATTATTACCCCAACATTTCTGTTATTATACCATTAATATTACTCGAAACTAATATGCTATACTTTGATAAAAAAAGGCAACATATGAAAATATTAAGTATCCTACTAGCGACCATAGCAATCAGCACTGCTTCTTTTGCCGGTGAATCAGCTACCAGCAAAAAGCTACCAGAGTTTATGAAAATTGATAATTTCAAACTCAAAACAGTCGATGGTAAAAAGATCAACATGCTCTCCAAGAAAAAAGGGTATCTTTTCGATGATGCAAAAGGTAAACTCTCTATATTTGTCATATGGGACAAAGATAGCAAAGACTCCCACAAATGGCTTAATCAGATGCAAGAATTACAAGCTTCAAACCCAAAAAAAATATTTGTATCTGCACTAGAGATAAACAACATGCCACCCAAAAAGATAACAAAATTCGCACAAATGAACAAAATCACATACCCCATGTTTAGTCTTGAGGAAAACAAAGGCTTTGCATCGCAAGCATTAGTCAAATTTAGATTTCTTGCCAAAGATAAGAAAACTGGCAAGCCAGGTGGTGTACCACTAACGATGATGTTTGACTATAATGGAAAAGCAATCTATAGAGCTGTTGGCATCTCTGACAAAAAACAATTCGCAGATTATGTGCTAGCGGTCATCAAAGTACTCGACAAAAAACAAAAGGCTAAGTAGTGAAAAAAATTATACTATCACTTATCATTTCGGTAATGGCAGCTTCACTAGCAATAGCAGAGCAAGACAAACTCAAGCTAACTACTCTAAATGGAGAGACAATCTCAGTTACCGGCACTGCCAAGGGTATCGAGTTTGATAAATACAAAGGCAAAATTGTCTTTTTGGAATTTTTCGGACACAATTGTCCTCCTTGTCTAGCCTCTATACCGCACTACAACCATCTCAGAGATAAGTACAAAGATGACTTGGCAATTATTGCAATAGAAGTACAAAATATGCAAAAAAATGCTCTTGTAGATTTTGTCAAAAGATACAAGATCAATTACGATGTAGCTTCTATGCAAGATGGTAGCAACCTTGTCACATATGTCATGCAAAGAGCGGAATGGAAAGGCTCTATTCCATTCTTGATGATTGTAGATCAAGATGGTGGAGTTCGTTTAATGCAAGCAGGGATGCTACCAGAAAAGACTCTAGAGAGCATGATAAATGAGCTACTGCAGAAAAAAACAAAAGACTCAACAAAAGACTCAAGCAAAACTAAAACAGAATCCAACACAACAAAAGATGACAATAAAAGTAAATCATAACAAGTACAATGCTAAAAATTATCCCAAAATGGTTTGCTAGATACAAGTTTTTCAACTCACTGTTTTTAGGGTTAAGTGTTGGCGCTATATTTACAATCTATACTCCTCTTGAGCCATCTATATATTCTCTTGGTGGTATTATCCTCGCCATATTTACAATCGTAATAGCCAGATTTTATGACGACATACTAAACACAAGGTGGTTTTTTAGGGTCTCATTGCTCGTGGAGTTAATTTTGCTAATTGCTATGGTCTATTTTTTACTCGAACCATACACTTACCAAACAGCTCTACTAGTCTACCTGGGATATCAGGCTACTTTTGTCTTTGGTTCATACCTTGTCAGGGCCGAGACACTGCTCCTAAGTGACAAAACCATACTCACCAAACTTGATACTCTAAAACAACTTGGCTACCTGGTTGGTTTGGCTGGATCATATGCATTTTATAAAATCATGTCCCATGTAGATATTATAGACAAAGAGACACAAGTGTACAACCTGCATTACATACTCATAGCTATAGAAGTTGCAATAATAATTCTAATCTTTAAAAGTTTCACAAAAGAGTCGATTAGACCTGAGGATTATTAGTCATCACGACCCCATCAAGTGATTACCAATCATCTATATGGTAAAATACCACACTATACACAATCACAAAGGAATAAATTATGGATATCTCAAAAATAGGTCATGGTGAAAACCCAGATAGCGTAAAGGCTATTATAGAAGTTCCACTGAACTCAAATGTTAAATATGAACTAGACAAAGATTCAGGAGCTGTAGAGGTAGATAGAGTACTCTACTCTGCAGTATTTTACCCAGCCAACTATGGTTTCGTTGCCAACACACTATCGGATGATGGAGATCCAGCAGACATCTTAGTACTTTGCGACTATCCACTACAAGCTGGTAGTTTTATCAAATGTAGACTAGTTGGCGTACTAATGACCGAAGATGAGAGCGGTGGAGATGAGAAACTGTTAGCTGTACCAACAGAAAAAATTGACCCTAGATACAAAGATATCAAAGATCTTGGTGATGTTCCAGAGCATCAGCTGAACCGTATCAAAAATTTCTTTGAGACTTATAAAATGCTAGAACCAAACAAATGGGTCAAAGTATCAGGATTCAAAGATAAGGCAGCCGCAACACAGATACTTGATAAAGCAATCGAAAATTACAAAAAATAACAAACCATGTCAAAAAAAATAGCATCTGCACGCATCCAGACTAAAAGCTCCACTCTTCTCCAGGAGCTCAACAACTCCTTGGTTTTTGACAAGCGCCTATATACAGAGGACATAGAGGGTTCACGAGCCCATGCATATATGCTCGTGCAGCAAAAAATCATCACACAAGAGGATTACCAACAAATAGATACCGGTCTTCTAGAGATATTATCTGAGATAGAGTCCGGAGCATTTAAGCTTGATGGGGATGATGAAGATATACATATGGCGATAGAGGGCAGACTGACTGAAAAAGTGGGTGATGCAGGAAAACGTCTGCACACTGCACGGAGCC
>CAYWGB010000005.1:0-18642 GCA_964457825.1 uncultured Campylobacterales bacterium
ATTATCATCTTGATTATCTGTGTTACCATTTTCATATTTAACATTTCTTATATCTTTTATGTAGCGAGCTTCGAAGGAGAGATATTTATTATATTTGTATCCTGCTTGCAACATAATAGGATACGTTTCAAAATACTCTTTAGTATAACTATCACTAAGTCGCATCCATCCCACTCCTAGCCCCACATAAAATCCTGACAAGTCATCGACGGGCATTACTGGAGAAACTGGTCTAGACACCATCTTGCCTCCAGCATTAAGTGCGATTCCAAATATGGAAAATAAAATCAACACCTTCATTACTTGATTCATCGAAACTCCTTTTGCTCACGAAAGATTAAAACTATTACTATTCTATTCCTGCAAATATTAAATATAGTTTAAATAAGTTAGGGGGGGCTATCGGTAACTAAAATGGTAAATTATTGTTGCAATCTGTAACACTTTTTAACGTGAATGCAAGAGAATGCTATGTTTTACTTTTGCATCCATCTCCATACTTCAGCATACTAGTACTCTCACTGATATCATCTTGTCTCATCAGGTGCTCGCCTACCAAAAATGCATCTGCACCCATTTTTGATATCTCTACTACTGTTTCGTGGTCATTTATACCTGATTCGGCTACGATAATCTTGCCATTTGGTATCAGAGGAATTAGCTTTTCTGTGAGTCTCATATCCATCTCAAATGTCACAAGATTTCGATGGTTGATGCCTATGATATTTGCACCAGCAAATATGGCTTTTAGCAAATCACTCTTGTCATGTATCTCCACAAGCACCTCTAGTCCAAGATGATGAGCATACTGCAATAGACTCTTGAGCTCTTTTCTGGATAGCGCCTTAGCAATGAGCAAGATATAATCAGCACCATAGACCAATGCCTCTAGTACTTGATACTCATCTACGATAAAATCTTTTCTCAACAGAGGTATATTTACATACCTTCTGATGGCTCCTAGATACTCTTTGTCACCTTGGAAAAAGTGTGGCTCTGTTAAAATCGATAGAGAATCGGCTCCACCTTTCTCGTAAGCCTGAGCTATAGCCAATGGATCAAAATCTTCTCTGATGACCCCTTTGCTAGGGCTTGCTTTTTTGACCTCTGCTATTATTCTATATGGATTCTCTTTACTCGAACGTAAAGCACTAATCACATCCTTTGGAGCAAAAGGATTATACGCTAATGATTTTCCCAAAAACTCCATGGGATACTCTATCTTTCTCTTCTCTAAATCATCTCTGGTTTTTACTATTATCTCATCTAAAATATCTGCCATTATCTACTTCCAATTCATTTTTTTTCTCATACATCTATCCACCATATTCCAATGCTTGATAATATCTTTTTCTTCGTAGTCAATGTTATAAAAAGCCATTATCATATGCTTGTAGGCTTCCTCACATCTTCCCATCTTGTACTCCCCCCATGCTAAGGAGTCCAAATAGTATGGATTTGAACCATCTTGGCTCAGTGCCTTTTTTACCAAATCAACACCTTTTTGAACATCTAAATCCCTATCTATTAAAATATATCCATAATAGTTTAGATACAGTGGATTGCTTACACCTCTAGAGATCGCTTCATCCATCATATCTCTCATTTGTGTAACAGTTTTGTTATCGGCGGTACCGTCTGAATCAGCTTGTTCTAGTATCAACATGGCTTGCTCAGCAATCCATTTAGGATTAGAGCTCTCTTGATATAAACTTTTGGCTAGTTTTATCGCTCTAGGAAACTCTTTGTTATCAATATATAACGAAAACAGTAACTCATCTTCGTTTCCTGATTTCTCTAAAAAATCTATCGCTGTGTCGTAATCTTTTCTAGCCAATGATAACTGAACTATCTGCTTGACTAGATACTCTTCTGGCTCGATTCTATACAGCTCTTTGAGCAACTCGATTTGTCGCAAATCGTTTCCCTTGACATCATACAGATCAATCAGCTTCAAATATGCATCGCTAGAAGCCTGTGGATACAAAGCGATGTGCTTCTCGAGCATAATTATAGGATCTAGCATAGTGAGGTTGTTCTCAACTATTAAGTTTACCATCTGAATAACAGCATCATCGCTGGGATTTTTTTCATATATTTTATTAAGAATTGAAAGTGCTTCGACAGGATCACCCAACTCTGTTCTCAGAGATGCCATAGTCCACTGGTCCTCTTCGTTATCACTGAGCCTCAAGTAATCATCGGCAATTTTTTTAGCAGCAACTTTGTCTCCTTGCTCTAAATACAGAGCAACAAGAATAGTAAAAAAATCAGAATCATCGAGATCTTTATGGTTAGATAGATACTCACTCATTAGATCACTATAATACTTCAATTTCGTACCAGTAGAGAGTGCTGACCTAGATGCCTTGACAAGGTATGGTTCTTTGCCACTACTCTCATACATGTACGTATATATATTCAGTGCTGTATCAAAATCCTTGTTGTTTTCGCTAACAATAGCATTCATCAACAATGCATCCTCAGATTTCATCTCAGCATTAGCATTGAGTAGTGTTGATACAAGCATCAACACAAGTGCAATGTCGACTATATTACCCCTGGACATTCAGCTCTAACCTCACATTCATCTCCTTTGTATTGCTCCCAAAATGGAAAAGTACGACATTGTAAAGGTCTCACATCATATATTGTGCATCTTTTCTGAGTATCATCAAAAAATACACACGCATAGTTATCCTCAGCAATTTGTCGTTCAACCAATGAGTATCTATGGCCAACTTTTCTGAGGTATATTTTAGCAAAATCTACCACGTTAAGTTCTAAAAAGTCAGCTATTTTTTCGATCTCATCTCTTTTTGTCCATATGTAGCCACTCTCTCCCGTACAACAAGCACCTCCGCACTCTTGGCAGGCACTACTATCAAAACTATAACAATATCCCTCTTTTGTAGTCAGATTCATGCAGACTCCTTAGGTGTACTAGCTACATTTTGTGTCATTGTGGATGCCATTTTCATTGCTTCTGCAGCCTCTGCTGTATAGTTATCACGTTCATCAAACACAATCATAGGTGCTAGTACCTTTAGCATAGATTTAGAACCAACCCTAGCAGACAACATCACAATCTTTGCATCTCTATCTATTTTGGAGTGCACAAACCTCATGATCTCGGGATTAATGCCAGATTTTTTCAATTCGTAGAGTAAAATATCCACCTGTTTTGCATCATAGCAAAGCATGAAATAGCCTCGATTTTTTAGGATTTTTTTGACACTTTTAAGCATATTTGCCAGTGGCATATTATGAGTGTATCTTGCGACATTGATAGCACTATTTTCACTCTGTACTACATTACTATCATAAAATGGCGGATTAGATATTACGTAATCATATCGAACATCTTCATCAAAATCAGCAATATCACCCAAATATGTCTTGACATTCAAACCATTTTTAGCGTAGTTAAACTTAGCAAATTCGATCATTTCTGACTGGATATCGATAGCTTCCATCTGCAGGTCAAAATCTCGCGCAAGTAGCGCGGAGACTATCCCTGAGCCACAACCAACATCCAGCATTCTGCCTTTAGGAGAAAATCTACTGATAAAATCATACAAGAGTATGGAGTCACTATTGAACCTGTATCCGTTAAGTGGTTGAGATATTAGCATAGATATCCTCTTTACTTTTACCATATCATATCAAAAATTTGATAGAATCACACCCATGAACAACAAGCAAAATCTACTCAAGCCACAATCTACAGATTTTTGTATGATTGACTACCCATGTGCTTACATAAAAGATCAAAAAACAAGAATGCACTACAGCTACATGGAGCAAGCAACCAAAGAGTATTCCACAAAACTCATACAGCGCGGTTGGAGAAGATTTGGCAACTATTTTTTTTACCCTATCTGCAAGGGATGTACCGAGTGTAAGAGCCTACGTATAGATGCCAACAACTACAAATATACCAAGTCAAAACGAAGAGTAATCAAGAAAAATAATGAGACAAGAATAGTGCTACAAAAGCCAACAATTTCTCCAGCTCATATCCAGCTATACAACAAGTTTCATCAGTGGAAAACACAAAAGGATGGCTGGAAACATACCAACATTACCCATAAAGAGTATTATGAAAATTTTGTTATTGGTGCTCACGACTTCGGAAAAGAGGTGCTCTATTTTGTAGATGAGAAACTTGTAGGAGTTGACCTCATAGATATACTAGATGACGGTATTAGCTCAATATACTTTTATCATGATCCCGATTATGCGCACCTCTCTTTGGGTATCTATTCACTACTATATCAGATAGAATTAGCAAAATACAACGATTTAGATTACATATACTTGGGTTACTGGGTAGATGGATGCAAATCTTTTGCATATAAAACAGATCTAAAACCTCAACATATCTTAGACGGATTTCCCGATATAGACTCTATCCCAAATTGGACAGAATCCCCGTAGCAAGACCTCTTATCTGTTTAGTGGTTGCTTTGGATTAAGATATAGTTTTTTTGCATTTTGATCTATTTTGAAATCAAATTTATTGAAAAAATTCATACCGAGCAATCCATCCATACCATCTCGCTGGAATGGAGCAGATATAAATCTAACATTCTGAAGCTCAATCTCCCCTGCCTGTAGAAGTGTTGCCTTGCGAAGCTCTGCAGATACAGGATCTCCTGCCGTCTGAATAGTAACATTATCATTGATGATTTCAAAATCGGCACTCTGTTCACTGTCTATCATAATCAAACTTGCGCCTGTATCTAGCATAAGCTTGTAGAACCTACCATCTAATGCTATATCTAAAAAATAATGCTCTCCATGCTTTTCTAAATCCAGGGCATACCTATATTGACCAGTCTCCAGCTCACCATCAATGCCATCTTTTATATCTTTGACTAGTTTAGCGTATCTCTTGTCATATTGCAACGATTCTAAGATATTTAATGCATCATTGGGCTTCCCCATCTGAGTATAGTTTCGAGCAAGCTCTAGAGAGTAATATCCACCTAAATCATCGTATTCAACCATATCATACAAAAATGGCATTAGATGTTGATAATCTTGATTATCAGATAGATATTTAATCTGCTCTTTGGCGACTTGGTGGATCTGCTTTGTGATAAATTCATCATTTAACTCTTGGAGATAATTTTCACGTAACTCTTTTAAAATAGCTACAAGTTCACCATCTTTATTTTCGGATCTATAGAGCTCTACTATAGCCTCCATGATCGGACGATTGTCTGGACTCACCTCTAAAAAAGATAGTAGTTGCTGCTTTGCCAAAGATGGATTTTGAACAGCTAGGATTGTTAGATATTCTACCAATGCACTCTCGTAGAGAGCTCTCTTGGCGGTACTCTCGCTGGAGTAGATCGCCAGTACCTCTTCAAATGCACCATTACGTAAAAGCTCTATAGGTGACGGCTCACTATATCTGCTGCTATCAAGATTTTTTGATGATGGTTCTGCTACTGAAACAACTCTCTTTTGCGGGTTTTTGGATACATTGATACTTTGTGTAGTAGATGCTTGAGTCATATTATTAGAAATATTGGAGGCCACATCCCTATCATCTGTTTTTACTGTAGCATGGGGAAACTTCAGCAGCACAACTACCGAGGCAATGCTTGCGAGCAGGTAAAATAGATATTTCACTCCTGCCTCTTTTCGATATCATCTCTATCCCACCTATCTGGATCCAACAGTGTATCGTCATCGATGTGTTTAAATGATGCCTTAATCATTTTGAAGAGATCTTCTCTCTCATCTTCCATCTGCGATAGCCACTCCTTTGTTTTAGCTCTAGCATGTGGTATCTTGACATCTTTGAGCATAGCAGGGCAAGCTTCATCACCGATAGTCTCAAAGCCATTATCATCCGCAAAAGCTCTAAGTTGTCTCTCTCTTGCAAGTATCAATGGACGAATCACGTGAAATCCCCTCTTAGCCTTATATACTGGTGCCATTGCCCTAATAGATCCGTTATAGAACATGTTCATGAAGAAGCTCTCTACACTATCATCAAAATGATGTCCAAGAGCAATCTTATTGAACCCTTTGGTTTCTGCATAGCCATACAATGCACCGCGTCGCATACGCGAGAAGTAACTACAAAATGAACTATTTTCCCTGATACTATCTTGTGACACTTCGTAGATGTTGGTTTGGCTTATGGAGTGTGGTATATCATATTTTTTGCAGTGTTCCGAGAGCATCTCATACCTCTCGCCAGGCATACCGTAGGCTATAGTACAAGCTTCAAATTCAAACCTAAAAGGAGCATGCTGCTGCATATGCTTAAGGAGATGTATAAGCGATAGAGAATCTTTTCCACCACTAAAGCCTACGAGTATTTTATCGCCATCTCTTATTAGTCTATAGTCTGCATTTGTTTTGCCAAAAACTCGAAGGAGTTTTTTGCTTATTTTGGCTCTCTCTTGCATATTATCCTAAAGCTCTTTTATCGCTTCTATGGTCGCTCTTAGTGACTCCATATTGCTGACATTAAAATGCGGTTTCTTTGTCGCCTTACGATTGAGTCCCTTGAGTACATTACCATGTCCAAATTCAATATAGACATCAACATCTGCGTCTATACTGGCTATAGACTGCTTGTATAGCACAGGCTTGACTAACTGCTGTGGCAAAAGTTTCAACGCCTCTTGCTTTGTGCTATACGCATGCCCCGTTACATTAGAGATTACAGGAGCAACAAAGCTATCTACAATTAACTCCTCCAACAATGGGCTAAGTCTATCTGATGCCTCTTGCAATAGCGGACAGTGGCTCGCAACTGACATATCCAGCAGCATGGCTCTCTTGGCTCCAGACTCTTTGAGCACAGAGACTAGCTCCTCTAGATCACTTTTGATTCCAGCTATGACTATCTGTCCATCAGAGTTGTAATTTACTGGCCAGACCTGCTTGCCATTGTCTCGTTGTTGAGCACATATACCTTCTACGCTCTCATCATCCAAGCCTAGACTCACTAGCATCCCCACAGGTTGTTTTGCACAAGCATCTGCCATATACTGACCGCGCATATTCACAAGCTTAATACCATCAGCCAAGCTCAAAGCACCAGATCCAACCAATGCAGTAAATTCACCCAAAGAGTGCCCCATCATAACATCTGGGACTACTCCACACTCATCAGTAAACAGTTTATGGGCGATGGCTCCGACTAGCATGATGGCAGGCTGAGTATACGCTGTCTCACCAAGCTTATCATTCTCAGTAAACAATAGCTCCTCGAAATCTATTCCGGTTGCCTTTTTTGCCTCAGCAAACATCTCTTTTGCTTTGTCGGAATTATTAAAAAAGTCTTCACCCATACCTACTCCCTGAGACCCCTGTCCCGGAAACAAAAATGCATATTTTAATGACATGTATATCCTTTTAGTTAGTTGCGATATTTTAGCAAAAATCTCATTAGCCTAGTATACTCAAGAGTAGATAAAGATGCTATATGATATGAAATTATGAAAGAGACACAGAGAACGCCTAGCAGATTAAAGCTGGCATTTCTATGCGATAGAAGTATAAATTGTAATGTTTGCACATCACTAATCTTTTTTGTTAGATCAACCTGATCTCTAGATTAGCAACCACAACCACCACTATGACAATGACCACCGCCGACTTCACCGGTAGCCTCCTCCTCAGCAGTTGCATCTCTGACATCATCAATTACAACTGCAAACATTAGCTCTTTACCTGCAAGTGGATGATTGTAATCAACTGTTACATTATCATCATCAAAATCTTTAACGATAACTTGTACAGTCTCACCCTCGGCACCTTGGCCATAAAGCGACATTCCGACCTCCAAATCTACACCCTCGAATTGCTCTCTTGGGATCTGTTGAATGGCATCTTCGTTTTTCTCGCCATAAGCATCTGATGGCTGGACTGTTATCTCTGCTGTATCACCCTTGTCCATACCTACAAGCTGCGCCTCAAGCCCTGGTATTAGCTGGCCATGCCCCATAACAAACTCTAATGGGTCCATACCCTTGTTGCTATCCAAGACCTCTGTTGTGCCCACCTCTTTGAGTTCATAACTCAAAGAGACTACACTATTTTTCTCTTTTATTGCCATATTTTGGCTCCTTTGTTAATAATCAAAGTATTGTAGCTAATCATCTCCCTCATGTCAAATATCATATTAATAGATTTTGTGTACCATACATAAAGATTATAATAGGAGATAAGAAAATGAAAAACATAATAGTAGCTCTTGCCTTCTCATGGGTATCACTCTGGGGGAACCAGTTGGCCGACGAGCAATCACCATATCTCCAGCAACACAAAGATAACCCTGTCAACTGGATGCCCTGGAACAAGGAGACACTTGCCATAGCCAAAAAAGAGAACAAACTTATATTTTTATCTATAGGATACAGCACTTGTCACTGGTGTCATGTTATGGAGGAGCAGAGTTTTGAAAATAGTGAAATTGCCACACTTCTCAACAAAAATTATATATCCATAAAAGTAGACAGGGAAGAGATGCCTCAGCTAGATAGTTATTATCAGTCAGTCTACCAATCCATGAATGGCAGAGGTGGAGGATGGCCACTCACCATCTTGCTCACACCAGACAAAGAGCCATTTTGGAGTGGAACATATATACCACAAGATCAATTAAAGAGTCTATTGGCTCAAGTCTCTCTAGTGGCAAGCAATGAACCATCGCAGATTACATCTGCTGCCCATCAAGTACACAATATTATGCAAGACAATGATGCTATTGCAAGTAAAACCATAGATATAAACACAAGCAAAATTATCAATAAATTTACAAACTCCATATCGCAAAGTTTTGATGAAATTTATGGAGGAATAGGTGCTGCCCCTAAATTTCCTAGAGCTACACTTATCAATAGTATGCTCGATACATATGCAATAAACAGAGATAAAAAGATACTTCAGATGGTAGAGACAACACTTATTAATATGTCTCAAGGAGGCATATATGACCAGATAGAGGGTGGTTTTTTCAGATACTCCGTCGATGCCCAATGGCGTATTCCTCATTTTGAAAAGATGCTATACACCCAAGCAGAGATGCTCAAGGCCTACACAAAGGCTTATGCCGCAACAAAGAATCCTCTATATAAAAAAATTACTCAAGAGATTATAACTTTGGTCGACAAAAGATTCAATAATGACTCCCTACTCTACAGTGCCAGTGATGCCGATAGCCTAACAGAAGATAGTAAAAAAGAAGAAGGGTACTATTTTGTATTTGATTTTAACCAAACAAAAAAATATCTCAAACAAGCAGGCTACCAAGATAACCAAGCAAAAAAAATACTTTCTTATTTCAATATTACACCAGTAGGAAATTTTGAAAACAGACTTACGAATCCAAATATTTTTAATAGCAAACCTATTGCAGATATTGATAAAATTAAAACATTATTAACAAAGTTCAGATCTCAAAAGAGTTACCCTTTTATCGATCACAAGATATTAACCTCATGGAATGCTATGTATATTTCATCACTTTTTAATGCTTCAAATATAGATGATAAATATGGCAAACAGGGCACACAAATGCTAGACAAACTACTTCAAACTATATACCCAAAACAGATACTGTATCACCAAAAACTCCAAGGCAAGCGCCTTAAAGTCAAAGCCCTGTTTGAAGACTATGCTTTTATCATAGATGCTCTAGTGTCTGGATATGAATATAACTATGACAAACGATATTTGACCCTTGCGAGTGTACTTACAAAAGAGGCAGCCCAAAAGTTCTATCATCAGAAAAAATGGTGGCTAAGCGATGACAGCTACAAGACACCAGCGAATATCACTGACAGTGCATATGCAAGCGCATTATCGATCATGAGTCAAGTTCTATTTAAAGTATCTGTTCTCACAGATGACTACAGACTCAATGAAATAGCTGAGCAAACCATACAATCATTAAGCGGAGATATCAATCAGTATCCTGTCTCTGCCCCAACCGCATATAATGCCTACCTAGGATATAAATTCAGATACAAAGTACTAAAGGCTACCAAGGAGATTTTAAACAAATACAAAACTGAGATACAAAATCAGCACATTCCTTTTTTACTAACAAAAGCTCAAACATTAGAAGACCCGAGTATTGTGCAAGCTTGCACTATTAGTAGCTGTTTTGCACAGAGCAAAAGTATCAAGCAGATACTAAAGAGTATTGTAGACTACAAGTAGTATCTATCTGTGCCCTATTCTTGTGGCGACCAAAAATAGATACTCTCGACCAAATATCTCGACACGAAACTTGTGCTGCTGGAGATACTTCTTGATCCAGTAGATATCTTTAATCACGAGCGACATCTCACTTTTGACATAGTTTGGAGCCTTGGCACCATAGACCAAATCACCATCCACCCATCGTGAATTTGGAAAACCTAAAATAAAAGCTCCATCGTCATTCAGGTATCTTTGCACCAAAGACATAAATAGTGGCTTCATCTCTACCGTGCTACTTTGCAAAGTACCTATTGAAATTATTAGATCAAATGTATTTAGATTTAGATTCTCTATTTCATTGATATCATTGCACAGCAGCTCTACACTGCTATGCTCTAGCTTACTCTTTGCTACCTCAATAGCACTACGACAGTAATCAATCCCCAGGAATCTCTTTTTAGCAAAGCTATCACCACCCAATATCTCACGTATAGCTATAAACTCATCACCTGCATTTATGCCAATATCTAAAATAGTATCTCGACTCTCGATTTTGACAGATCTTAGAGCTCTCATGAAGTTATAAATAAAATACGGTTCTTCATTTTTACAAATTTTATAGAATTCAGATTCGGAGCCATACTTTTCATTTTTTTCGACACTTTTCTCTATATGAAATGAGTGTTCTGTATTTAGCCTCTCGTACTCTATCAACATAGTACCATCGTTGCATAATCTTGGTATTTTCATTCTGCAACCAAGCAAACCTGCTAAATCAACCCAGACTCTAAGTGGCCTGCATATCACCAAACTGCCTTGTATATCAATCTTTGTGCCAGTGTATTTTTCACCACACAAATCAGAATCAACAACGCAAAATACAATATTATTTTGATATTGCAGCATCTCTTGCAGTAGGTCTATAACCTCATGCATTTCTCTTGCACAAAAATCTAAACTATCATCTACTTCATTCAATCGTACAATCCAGAGCTCAAGTATCTCTCTCCAGTATCTGGTAGTACAGTCACAATGATCTTGCCGCTATTTTCTGGCTTATTGGCAAGCTCTCTTGCCGCACACACATTGGCTCCAGCACTAATACCCACCAAGAGCCCCTCTTTTTGAGCCAAATCTCTTGCCATCTGCTTAGCATCAGCTCCAGAAACTCTCATAATATTATCACATATATTCACATCAAGTATATCAGGTACAAAGCCTGCTCCTATCCCTTGTATCACATGAAATCCTGCATCATCTCCACTCAAGACAGCAGATTCATGTGGTTCAACCGCTATGACATCTATTTGATCATTGTGTTTCTTAAGCAGACTTCCCACTCCAGTAATTGTCCCTCCGGTTCCTACGCTAGCAACAAAGATATCTATCTCTGGACAATCTTGCATTATCTCTTTTGCGGTACTACTCTCATGTATTTTTGGATTTGCTATATTTGCAAATTGTTTGGTCAAATAGCCTCCGTCAATAGTTTGAGATAATCTTTGTGCCTCATCAATTGAACCTTGCATACCGAGCTCAGCAGGCGTTAGAACCAATTTTGCACCAAGAGCACTGAGTAGGTCTCTGCGCTCCTTACTCATCGACTCTGGCATAGTCAAGATAACCTTGAGGCCAAGTGATGCACATACTCCAGCAAGTGCTATGCCAGTATTTCCACTAGTGGCTTCAATAATAGTACTGCTACTGTCTATAACACCTCGCTCCATAGCATCCTGCACCAGTGCCAACCCTACTCGATCCTTAACAGAACCAAGCGGATTCATATATTCACACTTACCCAGTACCAAAGCACCATTTTGACTTGCTAGTCCGATTTTGACCAGAGGAGTACTGCCAATCAACTCTGTTAAATTTTCTGCATACTTCATAAAAGACTTAACCTCTACTTTTCAAGTGCCCTCTTGAGGTCATCAATAATATCATCACTATCTTCCAATCCTATGCTTAAGCGAATCGTAGTTTCTAGTACCCCGCTCTCTTGAAGCTCATCTTTGCTCAGCTGTGAATGTGTTGTGCTGGCTGGATGCACAATCAACGATTTGCTATCTCCAATATTAGTGACGATACTAAACAGTTCAACATTATTGATGCAACTCTTAGCAGCATCATAGTTCGACACGTCAAATGACATTAATCCAGAGCTCATACCATCTTTAAAATATTTCATCGCTCTCTCGTGACCCCTGTCAGACTCTAATCCTGGATAATTTACATTGGTTACTTTCGGATGACTATCTAAAAATTTTGCAACCTTAAGCGCACTATTGGAGTGTTGTACCATCCGCAAATCTAGAGTCTCTAGTGTATTAGCCAGCAACCAAGAGTTAAATGGGGACGCAACAGCTCCAAAATCACGCAAGAGTCCTATTCTTGCCCTCGCAGTAAAACAAGGAATAGGTAAGTCCATATAGATTAGCCCATGATAAGAATCATCGGGCTCACTAAAGAGCGGGTATCTGGATGCATTATTTTTAAAAAACTCATTCATTCCTTCTCTCTCGACAATAATTCCACCTATAGTTGTCCCTTGTCCATTTGTATATTTTGATGTAGAGTGCATTACGATATCCACACCCCACTCTATAGGGTTACACAAGGCTGCAGAGGATACAGTATTGTCGCATATCGTAACAATACCATGCTTCTTACCAATCTTGACAATAGCTTCTATATCTGCAACCGCCACCTGTGGGTTAGAGAGTGCTTCAAAAAATATGGCTTTAGTATCACCATCAATCTGATTCTCTAGATCATCTGGATTCTCACCCGAAAACACCTTGGCTGTTATACCGAATCTCTTGAGCGTAAAGCCAAGCAGTGTCACTGCACCGCCGTATAGCTTATCAGAAATTAGTATATTATCACCAGCTTGCGCCACATTAACTATGCTGAAAAATATTGCACTCTGACCACTAGCCAATGCCAAAGCAGCTACACCGCCCTCTATAGCTGCGAATCTCTGTTCAAATACATCTGTTGTAGGGTTTGTCAATCTAGTATATATAGGACCCAACTCTTTGAGACTGAACAGATCTGCTGCATGTTGAGAATCTCGAAATGCATACGCTGTAGTCTGGGAAATAGGCAGACTCATCTCTCCATTGTAGCTCTGCTTGTCATAGCCAACATGTAGTGCTTGTGTCTTTTTTTTCATCGTATAATCCTATATAATAATTTTGTATTTGATTATACAACAAAATAGTAAAAATATCAGATTATACACCTATGCTTTACGGACAACCAATATCCACCATGCCAAACCTGCCACGACTATAGCAGGCAAGATTCTCATTATGACGATTATCAATCCATCGGCTCCAGACATCATAAACAGAAGAGTATCCTCTATAATAGCGTGACAAATCAGTAAAAAAGTTCCGATAATCATAATCTCATTTTTACTCATATCTCCACTTTTAGCCTCACTTATCAAAACTCCAGCCCCATATGTAATGCCCAATATCAAACCACTAGCAAGCGTAAAGCCCTTGCTCACATGCTTGGCACTCTTCTGGAGAAGAGGTAGAGATTTAATCCACTCCATAAAAAATATTAGCACCGTAATGAGAGCCACTATTTTAAGTGTCAATATCAACGCACCTTGTAGTGAATGAATCAGCATACTCCAGACATCTGGATACCCTGCATGCTGTAGCAATTCCGAGGCAGGGCTCGAATTCGAAAACCACCCCTGTGGCATATGGCTCACCAGCACACCCACTGCAATAGCCACAACTATGCGTAACCCATATGCATACTTGGATGATAGACCGAGTTGCTTCATCACAGCACTCTCAACGATCAAGGAGTGCGCAATACCCAAAAATACTGCCAGTACTGTCCACTGCTGCACAGACATATCCAGAGGTGCAGCAAATGCGATACCTGCATAAAGATTTAGAAACATACCACTTATGAGAGCCAACGCAGCCTCAGGAGGCAAACCAATGATTGCCGTGATTGGCTCTAGTAGAAACGATAAATAACTCAACACATCATAATAATAGAGCAAATCAGCCAATAGATATATCGGTACTATAAATTTAAGAATCATCCAAGCAGATATGAGTGATTTTTCAAATGTATTTTTAATGTTCATAATTATCTCTTTTTACTGACATTATAATCAAATACCCATCTGGTGTCTTGGAAAAAATTGCGTTATTGTTCAAACGCCTCTTGGTATGTTTTAGGAGATACTCCAAAGATTTTCTTAAAATAGTTATATAGATGACTCTGGTCATAAAAACCACAACTTAATGCGGCTTGTGTGATATCCATGCCGCCTGCTATCATCTCTTTTGCCCTATGGACGCGAACATCCAACTGATGCTTCTTGGGCGTGACACCAAAATAGTTTCTAAATTGCCTTATCATAGTAAATAGATTCAAATCAAAAAGATCAGCAAGCTCTTTCATGTCAGTAGGATTCTCCCACTCCTTGTCTATATACTCATGTATATCCTCTAAGACACTATTGGATATTTTAATGTTATGCTTGGAGATGATAGAGATAGAGAAATAGTCCCATAGCCACTCTTCGAGCTCTTCAGTAGCACCATATGTACGGGATAACTCTTTGGTTAATTCTAAAAATCTCTCATGTAAATTAAGATTATCGGTAACTTTGCTCCACGTTACACCCAGCGCATCGATGCCGTATACACTGCAAATCCAATCTATATCAAGATGTAAAATAATATATCCATTAATGGTTGAGGAGATTACAGCCTTATGCCTCACTCTTGGAGGAAAACATATTATAGAAGTTGAATCAACCTCGACAGATTCATCCATAAAGTCAAATCTAAGTTTTTGACCTTTTTCAATGGCGCTAATAACTAAAAAATCATGACTATGAAATCCATAGCAATCCAACATTTTAGTCTGATATTTAACTTCACCAAATGGATATTTCATGGCAATAAGAGACATACGATTCCTTTATGGTGAAAAGCATTGCTACAGAGCACTAAGTTTGAATAGTTTTGCAGACAAAATAGAGATATATAATGCAGATCTTAGAGATGTTTCTTGGCCTCTTTTGCGCTATAGGTCCCAGGATACGACTCTACAATAGCTCGAAAGAAATTTTTTGCTTGCTTCTTTTGACCTGTCTTTTCCATAGATATTCCTGTATGCAGCAGCAACGTAGGCATATAATTAGCCTTATCATTTGCCCCTGCACTTATCTTGTAATACCCAATGGCATTACTATACTTCCCTTGCCTATATGCAACTTCTCCTGAATAATAGTACGTTGCAGCTTTTTTGTAACCCCTAGTACGCAAGATATCAAATCTCAGCTTTGCCATAGAGTATTTGTGCTGCCCAACCAGCCTGACACCTCTACTAAACAAGGCAGAAGAAGATGCACTATTTAATGGATTACTTTTAACTGCTGGTTTTTTAGATGTTGTCGTCTGAGCCGTATTGGTTCTTCGAGGAGCCGCCACTACAGATCGTCCCCTCAGAGCTTGTGCCAACTCTGCCTTGGAAACATAATCGCCATTGATTTTATCAATCATTGCTCCCAAATCTTTGACTAATTTTGCATCCACACCGCTGGCTGTCTCATTGGCAGGCTTTGAAACGTTCGTTTGTCTTAGTTCATTGACAGCGACATTGAGCCCCTCAATAATAGACTTAAGCCCCTCTATATCCTGTCTTAACTCAGAGTTTTCTTGCTTCAATGAAACTATGGCATTTTGGTTATTTTTTATTATATTCTCATTAGGGTCATATGCAGATTGCTCTTCAACATAGACAGATGGCTCACTGTATGGTCCTGCAAATATGACCCAAGAAGATAGAAAATATACTACGGCAAGCCTTCGCATCACAAGCCTTAGTTATAGTCCGCTCTACGGTTTTTCTGATAACACTCTTTCGTACCATCTTCACATACAGGATTGCTTTCGCCATAACTTACCACTGTTACCTTGTCAGCATCAACACCACGAGAAACCATCTCATCTTTTACGGCTTTTGCTCTTCTTAGACCAAGTGCATAATTGTACTCATCAGTTCCAAACTCATCACTGTTACCAGCCACTTTTACATTGCTTTTAGATTGCAGGTTAGCTGCATCGGAACTAATTTTGTTTCTCTCTGATCCCTGCAAATTGTTGCTATCATAGCCAAAATAAACACTATTTTTACCACTTCCGTTACTATTAGTTCCGTAGCCATTGGCAGAAGTTCCTGAACCATTAGTGTTCGTACCGGAACCCCCGATAGTTGCTCCATTTACACCATTTGAGGCTGTACCTGATACATCTTGGCCTCCAAGTGAAACATTGTCACCTGCAACAACCTCACCACCAGAACCATCATATGCACCAGGAGTTCCATAGCCACCTTCAGGCGACAATCCATCTACAGCTGCTGCTTGTTGTGTACACCCACTCATAACTATACCCGCTGCTAACAAACTTAAAAACATCAAATTCTTTTTCATTTCTCTTCCTTATGTTTAATTTAACTACCAGTCAATAGACTTAATTTTTCTATTTCCCAAAGGAAACGACATTACTATATTTGTGTGCAATCCGATATATCCTATAGAATTAACACCCTTGCTTCTCTTGATATAGAGTACAGTATTTCCATCCGGTGCAAATCTTGGAAACTGGTTAACACCCATACTCGTAAGTGGTCTCAAGTTTCCTCCATTGGCATTCGCCAAGTATATATTAAATTGGTTACTGCCTTCCTTACTTGAGTATACAATTTTATTTCTACTCGTATCACAACTATTATTTTTCTTACCATGAAAAATAGCTTGACGCACTGCAGTACTTCCAATTTTTTTCTTATAGATATTTGGATTTCCAAGTCTGCTGGATACAAATGTCAAACTACGTTCATTGTCACTATATTTCCCATTAACATCAATCCCACTAAAGGTTGTCAGGCGTTTCTTTGTGCCTGTGGCTATGTTGTACTCATAGATATCTGGCTGATTATTTGGTGCCATAGTAAGCAAAAGTCTATTACCATCTTTGCTTACATCTGAACATGTCAGCATCCCTTGAGAAGAGATGATTCTTTTTCTCTGTCCTGTATGTATGTCCAGATAATAAAGCGTTGGCTTGTCACCACCTTCGTAATATGTATAGTAAAAACCATTCTGTGCCGAACTTGCCCATTGTGGGAAAATATTCAAGCCACCTTTCAATATTGTCTTGGTGTAATTGAAAGTATAATCTGCCAAAAGAATTTCACTCTGCTTTTTGCCTGCAGCCCTACTAAATACAACGAATCTATTTATCCAAGCTAACGACTTATAACCAAGCTTTGCATTTATGTCTGTTGATGCCTTATGCACCATAAAAGGGTACATTTTAGCTGATGGCATACTATATCTCTTTTCCATGACAACACTGGAGTTTGAAGCATTCAATAGCTTTGCAAACAAAACAGCTCCTTGTGCACCTTGTGTAAATCGATATTTCAGCACATAACTTTTAGAGCGTAATTGAGGGTTAAAAGAGTTTGTATCATAATTTCCTACAATATATCTACTATCGGGTCTAAAATTACCGCTGATTTTTAAATCAGCCAAAAATACAGCATGAATTTTTTTTGAAAGAGAGGAGGTATCGTCTCCATTTATGACAGCTACTGAAGTTCTCTGATCTACTACTTTTTCCACCACTATTGCGTTACTGCCTGCACATAAAATACCTGCAGACAAAAACAAGACAAACAGGTATCTCATACTAATCCTTAATACATTTTATAAAATTATATCAAATGTAACTGAAATCAATATTAAATAGTATAGAAGTATTTAGACTAATCACTCTTTGCACGAATGATGAAAGTTTTATCATAAACAGAAGCCCCACCATGCGGTCCAAATCCTATTGATTGGAGTTGTTTTAGATAATTCAGTATCACTTCATTCATCTCTGGATTATTAGAAGGTCTTTCCACAATATACTTAAATGTACCATCCCTGTATATCGTCAAGTGCACATGAAACTCTTCTCCCGCATAGTTTACCTGTGATGGCCATGCTTTTAGTTTTCTGCTCACTTTTGCCAAGTATGCATTTTCGATACCTTTAGCATCATTGGTCTTATTTTTGAGTGAGTTCGAGATAATATCTGATGCTGATCGCCTTTGCGGTGCAGTGTCTCTTTTTTTTGTACTATGCGTTTGGTTTTTAGTGCGAGGAATTGTGCCCTTTACTCCACCAAAAAGACTACTAGTGTTGATCTTTTTTGGCCTCTTGGGCTTCGGTTTAGGCTTGGACTTAGGTTTAGGTTTGGGTTTGGGTTTGGGTTTAGATTTAGGCTTTGGTTTAGGTTTAGGTTTAGGTTTTGTCTTGTCACTCTTGGTATTTCTTACTTTATTTACTTTTTTACTTGTCTGCTTTGCTGGCTTAGGAGTATCTGATTTTTTAGAAGGAGTTTTTTTTACTGGCTGAGAAGA
>CAYWGB010000006.1:0-17945 GCA_964457825.1 uncultured Campylobacterales bacterium
GTCTCGTTCATTGTGGGGCATTCTGGCTTGGTAGATGAGAGGACATAGGTATTCTCTTTTCTCATGCGATTAACCAGATTATACTCTGTGCCTATTGCTACTTTTTGTTCAGGATCTAGCTCATTGACATATTTGATCAGCTGAGAAGTAGAGCCAGAAAAATCTGCCGCCTCCACTACCGATGGGTCAGACTCTGGGTGTACTGCTATCTTGATGCCTGGGTATTTGTTTCTATAAAACTCCACATCAGCCACTGTAAAATATTGGTGTACAGAACAAAAACCATTATAACAGATAATATCAGCCTCTTTTGGGTCGCACTCTTTACCCTCTTCTCCTATAACACACGACTTAAGACCCATAGAGTTTGCAAAATTTTGCCCTAGGCATCTATCTGGTACAAAGAGTATCTTTTTGCCACTTTGCAACCCTTTCTCTATGATCTTAAAAGCATTAGATGATGTACAAACCATACCACCCATCTCTCCAACCTTGGCCTTTACTACTGCATCTGAATTGATGTAGGTTATTGGCAATATGTCTTCGGCTTTGATTCCATGCTCGCCCATATATTTGACACTGTCGTCAAAATATACTCCATCGATCATCCTTGCCATCGAACAACAAGCGATTTTTGGCATCAATACTCTCTTTTGAGGCGCAATAATCTTGACACTTTGCCCCATAAACCCTACACCACAAAAAATAATCCATTTACTGTCAGTCTCTTGTGACTTACGTGCAAGCTCCAGACTATCGCCAGTGATGTCAGCCATCTCAAAAACTTCATCCCTCTGGTAGTAATGAGCAACCACAGTCACATCTAGCTCGTTTTTTAGTCTTTGGATTTCTGCTCTATAATCTATGCTCATTTTCTTCCTTTGGTAATTTATGTTAAAATTATCTTTTCTATACTCTAGCTATTTTATCAAAATTCGGTTAAAATTGCACCTAAAGGATGACAATGGACTTTATAAATCAAAATCTTATCTTATACTTCGCAACATATATTATATCCAGCATACCTTTTGGGTATATGCTCGCAAAAAAATATGCTGGTCTCAATGTCAAAGAGTCAGGCAGTGGCAATATAGGAGCAACAAATGTTTTACGAGTAGTCAAAGAAAAGGATCCTCAGCTAGCAAAAAAATTAGGGGCAGCTACGCTTCTGCTCGACATGCTAAAGGGTCTATTAATGGTCTTACTGGCCAAAACACTTGGAGCCCCAATAGAAGCACAATGGACAGTTGCATTATTAGCAGTTATGGGTCACTGCTTCTCAATATTTAGCTCATTTGAAGGAGGCAAAGGTGTAGCGACTGGACTAGGTGTGCTACTAGCTATGCTCCCGATTCCCACAGTTATAGGTGCTGCTACTTGGGCGGTTGTCAGTAAAGTATTCAAAATGGTCTCTTTGGCATCTCTGATAGGTTTGATTGCACTTATCGTCTCAAGCTACATTCTCTACCCACAGTTACCTGGCATAAAAACTCATCTACCTCTACTAATGATAGCTTTTATCATAGCATACAAGCACTTGCCAAACATAATCAGGATCATCAAGCAAGAAGAGAACACAGTATCGTGAAGATACATGTCGAAGATTTAACTTTCGAGTGCATCATTGGCATACTAGACTTCGAAAGAGATACATCTCAAAAAGTCATAGTAAATTTATGGGCAGAGTATGACTACTCTGCTGAACACTTTGTCAATTATGCCACAATTTCCGAGATCATTCAACATCAAATGCAAGCCAATAAATATGAATTACTAGAGAGTGCTATCAGCGACATAACTCAACTAGTCGTAAAAAGATTTCCAACTATTACAAAGCTTTATATTAAAATCAATAAGCCAAATATAATATCAAATGCCAACGTAGGCGTCTCATCACTCTGGACTCAGTAGGTCTCTATTATCTGATATCCATCATCGTCTTTTTTGGCACCCTTTAACTTATAGCTATTTTCAACATGAATATCATATCCACCATAATCATAAAAATGCCCACCATCACCATTTGAGATAATGACTGGAGTTCCAAATTTAACCCATTTGTATAATCTCTTAGCAAATTTCCGCTTTAGTCTGATGCACCCATGAGATGCTCTGTATCCTGGCACTCTACCTATATGCATTGCGATACCGCTGTTGGTTATTCTTATCATATACGGCATTTTAGCTCCGCCATTTGGCTTGGGCCAAAGATTTGAGACATGGTATTTATCTTTGTCAAGAACCTTAAAATATCCAGTTGGTGTCTCCCTGCCATCTTTGCCGCTTGAAATTGCACCACTAAACAGGCGTTTTCCGTTATTGATAGCATAAGCTCTTTGCTCAGCAAGGTCTACAAAAATCTCTTGTTGAGCAGACACAATATTGCCCATAAAAAGAGTCACAACAAGCCAGATGCTTACATTTAAATTATGTTTCATAAAGCAATCATATCACACTTTTAGAAAAATTTCAAACTGGCCCATATTTATGCTATAATACCGTAAGTTAATTATGAAGGTTACACATCCATGAGAGTATTAATAATAGACCAAGACACCCAGCTAAACCACTCAATCAGCGAAAAACTAAATGAGTTGAACTATCAGGTCGACCTGGCCACCAACATGGAGGACGCCAACTATCACTTGGATGTACGCAACTACAATATCATACTTTTAAGTCGAGAGCTCATATCCGACTATACGACTAATGTGATTAAAAAAATTAAAGAGCAGCAGATAAAGAGCTCGGTCATCATTCTCTCAGAAGAAATCTCTAAAGAACATGAGATTACATCACTTCGTTCTGGTGCCGATGACTACATAAACAAGCCTATAGACTTAGAGATATTACTGGTTCGAATAGAGGCCAAATTGCGACTAGGAGCTAGCAATATCATAGAGATAGACAACCTAATCATAAGTCCTGAAGAGGAAAAAATCATATACAATGGTGATGATGTTGAGCTAAAAGGAAAACCATTTGAGGTGTTGACACATTTGGCCATGCATAGGGATCAGATTGTTTCAAAAGAGCAACTGCTTGATGCCATATGGGAAGAGCCAGAGCTAGTAACACCAAACGTCATAGAGGTTGCTATCAATCAAATTCGTCAAAAAATGGACAAGCCATTAAATATCACTACTATCGAAACTGTAAGACGAAGAGGATATAGATTCTGCTTTGGAAATATCGATTAATCTCGATAATTTAACTTTAAGCATTGATAGGCTATAACTCCTAAACTTTTAAGACAGAGGATCAAAACATGGCATTATTAATTAAAGACGATTGCATAGCGTGTGACGCTTGCAGAGAAGAGTGTCCTAACGAGGCAATAGAAGAGAATGATCCAATATATGTTATTGATGGTGACTATTGTACGGAATGCGTAGGATACTATGATGAACCACAGTGCGTAGTCGTATGTCCAGTAGACTGTATCATATCAGATCCAAACAACGTAGAGAGTGTAGAAGAGTTAAAATTTAAGTATGAACAAAATCAACTACTAGAAGAGTAGTTGTAATAGGCAAAAACTTAAGCCTATACAGAACGGCAACAAACTCTAGCTTAGAAGCTAGAACTCATTCCAAATTCGAAGACAGAAGTCTCATCCCCATCTTCTTTATTGATAGGCTTAGCAAATATAAAACTAACAGGACCCATAGGTGATTTCCACTCTATTTGAGCTCCAACTGACTGTCTTTTAACTTCATTGAAGCTATCTACACCCAGCATACCATAGTCATAGAAAAATGTTAAACGCATATCTTTAGTCACATAAGTCGGGACATTGGCCTCTATGCTCGTAACAGCCATCTTGAATCCACCATAACTAGGATCTATAGTCCCAGGTCTAAAGCCTCTCACACCCCTAGAGTGTCCACCAAGAGTATATCTCTCTGCTACAGGTACTAGTTTATTATCTGTGTGAGAAATATAGCCTGCCTTAAACTTATATCTCATGATTAGGTCATAATCATAATCCTCTTTCAGACCATAATAAGCTGCAAATTTAAAATCAGCGCTAGTAAACTTGACACATTCGGCATCACTTTCACTACATCCACCTGCATACTCCAAGTTTAGTTTAGCATATATGCCCTCATCTGGATTATAGTATCTGTTTGTATTATTGTATGTCAAAGAACCAATGATAGATTTCTTCTCATAATCTCTAAGTGCAGGGTCTTCAGCATGATAATCTTTATAGCCTGTATTTATATTGTCGTAGTTTACTTTTGTATAGCTCACGCCTAATGAGGCATGCCAGTTTCTAGCCAATTCACGACCTATGCTTATATGACCACCTCTTGAAGTTAAGCCCTCGTATCTATCACCATCTACGCCATCCGTATAGTCGCTGATATTCTTTTTTGTATAGAAGAGTGAACCTCCCAGACTATACTTGCTATCAAATAGCATAGGGTCATTAAAGTTTAAACTCGCAGATTTATTTGACTTTCCATACGATAACGAAGTCCCCATCTCAATACCTGTACCAAAAGCATTTTTATCCGATAATCCCAACGTTAGTGCAAACCCATCAACGCTACTGTAGCTGCCTCCACCACGCAATGAAGCTGTCTTTGCTTCAGTAACATCTATTTCTAAATCCACTGTATCAGAAGTAGTTTGCTTTTGATTTATTTTTACCTTTTCGAAGAATCCTGTTCTAAGTAGAGCCTTCTTGCCATCTCTAATCTCTACAGAATTATATAAATCTCCAGGAGCTTGATATAGATATCGTCTTGCTACATTCTCTTTTGTCTTAATGTTTCCCTTGACTGATATGTTGCCTATTTTAACTTTTTGACCTGGCATAGCCCTATAAACTACTGCTACCTCTTGTGGGCCTGATTTTTGAACATCTGGAGCAACTTTCACATAAGCATATCCATGTTCGCCTATTGCATCTTTAATCATAGACATATCAGATCTTAAATGCAACACATTAAATGGTTCATTTGCTAACAATTTCAGTTTGTTTTTTAGTTCTGATTCATCTACTCCATCTGGTGCGCCCAATGAAAGTCCTACACTAGAAACATTATATCTAAGCCCTTCTGAAACAGTATATGTAACTGTAGCTGCATGCGTTTCTGGATCTATATCAACCTGAGGATCACTTACTTTTGCATCTAGGTATCCTCTTTTAAGATACTCTTCTCTTACACGCATTTTGTCATATTTCATCTGTAACATATCAGCATCTCCACTATTACGACCAGGGAACCAGCCAAATGCTTCTGCCTCTCTATTAACAAGATTAGATTTTAAAATACTAGAATCAACATTACTGTTGCCTATGAAATTAATCTTTTGGATAGTAATCTTTTGACCCTCTTTTACATCAAATGTTACAGTCGTGCCATTGGCTGTATTTGTCACAGAAGATGTAACTACTGAATCCTTCAGACCTTTGGATGAGAGAGCTTGAATAATAATCTGCTTAGATGCCTCTACTTTATCAATAGAGTATTCTCCTCCCTCTTTTAGTGTAAGAAAATCTTTAATCTTATCCGCACTATCCGTACCGTTTATAGTAATGCTTTCTACTTTTTGCGCGCTTAGTAGTGTGGCGCACAATGCTACTGCTAAAATACTTTTCTTTAACATTTATATATCCTTTTAATTACTGCCATTATTGTACCTTTTTTTCTATAAAGAGTTATAATATTGCATACTCTAATAGATATTTAGGGATAATTAGGAGCAAATAGTAACAGACTGAAAGGCAAAGATGTGAAAATTGGTATAGTTGGATTAGGGTTAATGGGTGGGTCTTTAGCATTACAGATACGAGATATTTACAAAAATGTCTCCATTATTGGACTCGACAACAATAGATTACATCGAGAAAAAGCTCTTGATATCGGTATTATCGACAAAACTGTAGAGAGTTTAGATGAGCTAAAAGATGTAGACATACTACTTCTTAGTATACCTGTAGATGGAATCATATCAATACTTAAGCATCTAGAAGATGTCAATAAAGATATCACTATTATTGATCTCGGTAGCACAAAAGCTAAAATTGTTGATGCCGTACCAAACAGCATCCGGAAAAACTTTGTCGCCGCTCACCCATTGACGGGAACAGAAAAATCTGGACCGACTGCTGCCCTAGATAATCTATATACAAACAAGGTCGTTGTGTTGTGCAATCTAGATGAGAGCGGTCAAAAACAAAAAGAGGTAGCCATCTCCCTCTTTGAGGCCCTCAATATGCAAATTGTCTATATGGATGCCAAGGAGCACGACAAGCATGCAGCCTATATATCGCATATGCCTCACGCACTCAGCTTTGCCCTTGCAAACTCTATCATCTCTCAAGAAGATCCGAGCGCAATCGTTGCTTTAGCAGGCGGTGGCTTTAGAGATATGAGTCGAATAGCCAAATCCTCTCCCCACATGTGGGAAGATGTATTTAGACAAAACTCAAAACACCTATGTGAAACTATAGACTTGATCACCGATGAGCTGAATCTTTGTAAAAGATACATTAAAGAAGAAAAATGGGATGAGCTTAACCAATGGATGCAAAATGCAAACAAACTACATGATATTTTATAGACTCAATCATTCAAGACTAGGTAATTAATAATACCTCTGTATACTATCACTATATTAAACACAAGGAGACAATATGGAAAGTTTAAAAAAGATAGCATTAGATGGCACAAGCAATGGAGAAATAGAGGTATCAATCATAAACGAACCTTACGGAAAAGATAGCAGCAGTGTTGCTAGCATAGGGATCTCACTAGACAACACCACCAATGAACCTAATTGGAAAGTCCATATACCTAGCGGAAATATAGATGATGTTATAGATGCACTAAAAGAAGCCAAAAAGAGACTAGGATAGTCATCCTTGTCTATGGAAAAAAATACAACTATCCTCTTTGATTTAGATGGCACTCTTATTGATTCGACAGAAGCCATTATCGAAAGTTTTTCAGTTTCGTTTGATCATTTTGGCAACAAGACTCCGAGTGATTCATTGATAAAAGAGCAAATTGGTTATCCACTGGAAGATATGTTTATGTCACTTGGGGTAGCCAAAAACCATACAGAGAAATATGTAGACGCCTACAAACAGCACTATCGAAAAATCAGCAGGGACAAGACTACTCTACTCCCAGAGGCAAAAGAAGCGATAGACCTTGCTGGTACGTTTGCAAACTTGGGCATAGTAACAACAAAGACAGGATTATACTCTAGAGAGCTCTTGGAGCACATGGGCATTATGGACTTTTTTGAGATTCTAATAGGTCGTGAAAATGTAGTCAACCCAAAACCTCATCCTGAACCCATTTTATCTGCCTTAGTGCATCTACCGAAAGTCTCCGGAAAGAGTTGGATGATAGGCGATACATGCATGGACATAGATGCCGCATCAGCTGCTGGTATCAATTCGGTTGCTCTGCTTTGTGGCTATGGCACAAAAGAAAAACTACAGCTATGCAGTCAAAATATTAGACAAAATCCACTAGAGGCTGTTGAATTTATTCGCTCTTGTGTGTAAAGTCTCCTAGACTTCATCCACGCATCAAGGCATAGAACTCTCTGGGAGCATCTATCACCAATGATACCTGTCTATTCGTGATCGGATGAATAAAAACTAGTCGTTGAGCATGCAGCCCCATTCTGTTGGCTTTAGTTCCATAACGCTCATCTCCTACTATAGGATTTCCCATCCATGACATATGTGCACGTATTTGATGCTGCCTCCCTGTCTCTATGTCCACCTCCAACAAAGTGTGTCCATTTGAACTCTTTCGTACTCTATAATGAGTAATAGCAGGCTTTGCATCCTTATGCTCACCCACATGCATACGATACTCACTCTCATCAAGTCGTAATGGCTGATTAATAGTATCACTAATGGCTTCAGGTACCCCCTGTACTATCGCAAGGTAACTTTTTCTTACATTACTCCATTGGCACATCATATTCTCTCTGAGCTCTTTTGAGGTTGCAAAAAGCATGATTCCTGAAGTATCACGATCCAATCTATGCACAGGCCAAAGTCTAATAGTCTCCACTTGCCGCCCACGTCCAAGCTGAGTACGCAGCAGTGCCAAAGCATGATTTTTATTCTCTTTACTGGTGCCTACAGACAATAATTCTGCTGGTTTATTTATGGCGATCAGACCCTTATCTTGATAGATGATATCCAATTTTAGCCCACTGCTATCGGATATGTGCTTTTTAAACTGTGACCTATCTATCTCCACAATATCATCTACATCAAGGAAGTGGTCGTGTTTCGTCCGCACTACACCATTTACCAAAATGCATGCATCTCTCAAACGCTGCTTAACTCTTTTTTTCGGCCACCCTTCTCTTAATGAGAGTGTCTCAAAGAGAAAAGGGAGTAGCTTATTTTGTTTAAAGACCATATACTTGTGTGCCATATTAAACCTTCTATGTTATGTGCTATTATATCTTATATTTTGCAGTAAACACTATATTAAAGTGATCATGGGATAAGTACTCAATTGACATCATTTGAATCTTTGTGATATAATCATGCAATTCAACAATACAGAGGAAATAATGGCAAAGAGTTTATATGAAACACTAGGCGTTAGCGACAATGCAAGTGCTGCAGAGATAAAAAAAGCATACAGACAGTTGGCGCGCCAATATCATCCAGATCGCAATAGTGACCCAAAAGCACAAGATAAATTTAAAGAGATTAATGCTGCCTATGAAGTACTAAGCGACACAGAAAAAAAACAACAATATGATCAGTTTGGCGACAGTATGTTTGGCGGTCAGAATTTCCATGATTTTGCTCAAGGTCAAGGTGCAGGAGTAGATCTAGATGACATCTTACGCCAAATGTTTGGAGGAGCAGGTGGGTTTGGAGGCTTCAGCCAAGGAGCTGGCGGATTTGGTGGACAGAGTGGTTTTGGAGCTGGAGGCCAGAGGTATTCTCAGCCAGATTTGGACATGACTGCAAACATAACTATCCCTTTTATGACTTCCTATATGGGTGGCAAACACCAAGTAACAGGTGGTGAAGGTGAAAAATTTGATATAAAAATACCTGCTGGTATTAAAAGTGGTGAAACCCTTAGAGTAAAAGGCAAGGGAGAGAGCTACCAAGGTCAACGAGGTGATTTAATGATTAAAGTAGAAGTATCATCCTCGCCAAATTATACAAGAAAAGGCTCAAACCTATATAAGGATATCGAAGTGCCACTAAAATATGCAATGTTTGGTGGCAAAATAGAGGTAGAGACTCCAGACAAAACAATCACTTTGAAAATCCCATCTGGAACAAAGTACCAACAAAACTTCAGAATTAAAGAAAAAGGCTTTCCGGACAGAAAAAGTGGCATCAAAGGAGATATGTTTTTGGTAGCCAATATCATCATACCAAAAGCTGATGACCTCCCAGATGATCTTAGAGTGATGTGCGAATCAAGCCTACCGGAGTAAGACAATATGCAACTCGAGGATAATCCAACCTATATGATAGGCCAAATAGCAAAAATGCTAGAGATACACCCTCAAACACTACGACAATATGAACGAGATGGTCTCATATCTCCATCCAGAACAAAAGGCAGAGTAAGGCTCTATTCTAGCAACGATCTCAAGCAGATAGAACTTACACTGCAACTCATTAGGGAATATGGTATCAATGTGGCTGGTGTCCAAATGATAATTCAGCTAAAAAAACACGAACAGAGTATGACCAAAGAGATAGAATCTCTTAGAAAGGGACTCAATTCTATAGGTGCAAAAGGACAGCAAATAGAGCAAAGTATTATGCACTGTAAAGAAAATATGGATATCTCCATAAACTGGTGTTACTAAATGAGTCTATCAACGATAATCTGGGTAGGTGCAGGAGGATTTCTCGGTGCCATTGCCAGATTTCTAATCTCTTCAGTTGTTGGTAAAATTGCAGGCGGCACATTTCCATATGGCACACTTACAGTCAACATTTTAGGTGCAGCTGTCATAGGGTTTTTATTCTTCTATTTTCAAGATCACATATCTTCCCCTGCAAAACCTTTTCTGGTCACAGGTCTTCTTGGGGCGCTGACTACATTCTCTACCTTTTCTCTGGAGACAGTTTTGTTAATGCAAAATCAATTCTACATCAAAGCTATGATTAGTGTTGCTTTAAATATCACATTTAGTCTTAGTGCAACACTATTAGGAATGCTAATATATCGAAAATTATATGGATCATAGGAGATCAATTGGACAACACTATTTCAACCTCAACCATCAGTCATGACATACATGTAGGCTCAATGAACAGGCTCGCCGTCACCAGAATGATTGAGTTTGGACTAGTATTAAGAAATCACAATGGTGACCAAGAGGTATTATTGCCAAATACCTATGTAAAAGAGTCTATGAAGCGATTAGGTGGTGGAATAGATGTATTTGTATATACTGACAGTGAGGATAGGATGGTTGCAACCACACTCAAACCATATGCAATGGTCGGAGAGTTTGCATATCTTGAAGTGGTAGAGTTTCAGCCCTATGGTGCATTTGTAGATTGGGGTCTGCCAAAAGATCTATTCGTCCCACTCTCTAAACAAAAAACATTTATGCAGATAGGCAAAAGCTACATACTCAGACTAGACTTGGATGAAGAGACAAACAGAGTCTATGCATCACAAAAAATAGGTAAATACCTTCAAGAACCTACAAATATGGTTCCAAGCCAGAAATTCAATGCCCTAGTTATTGCAAAAACACCGATGGGATACAAACTGATAGCTGATGGAAAATATGAAGGCATGATATATGATAATGAAATTTTTACAGATATTATTGTTGGTGAAAAAATAGAAGTTTATTTAAAAAATATCAGAGATGATAAAAAATTAGACTTCTCTCTCGAACCGATAGGATCACAAGCTAGGATCTCAAATGCAACACAAAATATTATAGCTATACTCAAAAATTCGGGTGGTAAAATAGAGATAAATACAAAAAGTAGCCCAGAAAAGATAGAACAAATATTTAATATTAGTAAAAAAAATTTCAAAGCAACAATAAATTCAATGAAAAATGATGGTATTGTTCAAATTGTTAATGATTGGACAATCCTCTTGTGATATAATAGAGACTCAAACAAACTCAAAAGGACAAAAGATGGATATGATGGATTTACTAAAAATAGGCGCAACAATGATACAAAATAACAACGATGATAGCACAACTGGACTTGATGCAGGAGCCATAGCTGGTGCGCTCGGTGGGCTGTTAGGTGGCGGATCAACCTCGGGCGGATTAGATCTTAGTAGCATTATCGGCTCTCTTGCAAATGGAGAAGAGGATAGTCAAGGGCAAGGTGGACTTACAGATATTATCTCTTCATGGGTAGGAACAGATGATAATCAACCAATAGCTCCCGAACAAGTAAGCGAAATTGTAGGTGAAGAAAAGATATCTCATTTTGCACAAGAGCTTGGAATCAGTGAAGATAGTGCCAGACAAGCACTAGCTGACGCACTTCCAGAAGTAGTAAACCAAGCCACGCCAGAAGGGAACACAGACATATTCAGTAGCCTACTGGAGCAGGTTGGAGGCATTAGTGGTGCCATGAACTTGGCTGGCAAATTGCTAAGATAGCAACAAGCTATTTGGCTACGCATTTGCGTAGCTACTTATTTTGAAAATATTAACTTTATTACTTCTCCCACTCTACTTAATCTCATCTCAAACACTCAAGATTGCTACATACAATGTAGATAATCTCTTTGACAACATAAAAAATGGTACAGAATATAGTGAATACAAAGCAGCATCATGCAACTGGAATAACGAGCTAGTAACTATAAAACTTGACAATATTACTAAAGTCATTTGCGATATCGATGCTGATATTATTGCTCTACAAGAGGTAGAGAACTCTCACATTCTCAATATGCTCCAAGAGCATCTTGCATCGGTTGGCTGCCAATACAGATACTCTCATATTACAAAACTCCCAAAGACCACCATACACAATGCACTACTCTCTCGTATCCCGATTGAGAAGTATCCAGATATTTTAGTTGATGGCAAAAAGAGATTTAGAAGCATTCTTCATGTCTCAGTGGGAGACAATAAAAAATTACACATATTCGCAAACCACTGGAAAGCAAAAAATAGAAACGGAGTAGAATCAAAGCGAATATTGTATGCCAAGGCACTACAAGATACAGTTCAGCAACTCCCCCCAAACAGTGAGTATCTTATGCTTGGAGATTTTAATAGTAACTATGATGAATTTTTATCCAAAAATAAAACTACTAATGATACCGATGGAATCACAGGCGTAAACCATATTCTCAACACTATCGATAAAGACAATAAGCTTATTACAGTAGAGCATATCAACAAGATGCAGCACTCCAATCTATGGCTAGAGTTACCAAAATCACAAAGATGGAGCAGAGGATTCTATCACCGTCTAGATAACATGGATGCGATTATTATACCAAGTACGTTACATGATACTCATGACTGGGAATACATCACAGACTCATTTAATGTTTTTAGGAAAAGGTACCTGCTCAACAAACATGGTTTTCCAAAAAGATGGCATGAGGGAAAATGTAAATTTGATACAAATGGATACTCTGATCATTTGCCTATCTATGCTAATTTCAAATATCAAAACTCCACTCAACAAAAGAGCTCTTGGCTCAGTAAACTCTCATACTATTTTTCTAATAAAAAGCCAGTAGTAGAAAAACATATCTCTGCTAATTTAACAAATAATCCAGTGTCTAAAATAGTGGATATAAAATATAAAAATAATTTAAAGCTACCTACACTACTCCAGTCAGTAACTGTGGTTTTGAAATCAAACAATAACGCAATCATAGAAGACAGTAATCATGACGCTATCTTACTCTATGGCTGTGCCAAAGGACTCAAAGAAGGGCACATCTACAACATTGAAGTAAAAAGGCAAAAAATATACAAAGGAGAGCATGAGATTGTAGAGATTGACTCTGATGAGTTAGGAGATAGCAAACTGGCTCTCAGGACTATATCAAATGAAATCATGAACCAAAAGAATATTCCTGAGGTGCTCACCGACATAGAAGGTATATACAGAAAAAGAAATATTATAGTCAAGGGAAAAGAGTGGCCGATCTATTTCAAAAAATGGGTAAAACGTCCAAAAGATAATGATAAAATTATCATACACAAAGCACAGATAGGGGTATACAAGCAGCATATTGAGCTGATTGTATGGGATGAAGATGACTACAAGATAATAGAATAGCATTTTAGATATAATAACTAATTAAACAAAATTAGGAGTATATTACATGATAAATTTGATGCCACAACTACCAGCAGGGATGCCAAAATTAGAGATGATTCACCCAATGATAGTGCATTTTGCAATAGCGCTACCAGTAATCTTATTGATACTAGAGTTGAGTAATTTCGCCTTTAGACGTAAAAGTATAGGCTTTATGAACTTTCTACTGACAATCATCGTCTTTTTACTATTCGTAGGAGCATACTATACAGGTGTAGCAGATGCACAAAATGCAAAAGAGTTGATGAGTCCAGAAGCAAAAGAGGTTCTAGTAGCACATAAAAATCTAGCTCTTTTACTCATATATGGTTCAGCTGCTCTAGTTCTTATAAAACTGTTAGGAGCAGTATTCCAAGGCTTTGTGTTCAAATTGCTCTTTGTAGTGGGAACACTTCTATTTATATTTGGAATATTTACCGAAGGTAAAAAAGGTGGTGAACTAGTCTATAAGTATGGAACCAATGTAATGGCGCACTCAACTATGGCACCTGCAACTCCGACACAAGTGACGACACCAGCTGTAAATACACCACAAGAAACACAGCCTAATACTACAACCACGCCAGCAGCACAAGAGAAGACTACTGAACCGGCTAGCACTACAGAGGCACAGTCAACTACTGCACCTTCTGATGTAGCAAAAGATACAATAGTAAATACAACAAATACAATAAAGACAAGTGTGAAAGATGCGGCATCAAGCGTTACAGATGTGACCACTAAGGTCACGCAAGAAGCCACTCAAGTCCTGCAAGATACAGTACACACCATGGACAAATCCATGAATGATGCACCTACACAACAGTAGGTTGGCTTCATCCTATTACCTGCTTAAAACTACCCTGCTCATGTTGCAGGCGTAGTTCTAATCAAATAACTCTGGTAGTAAATCGCCAGCCCTTACCCAACTCTCTGTCTGTTCACTCCACACATAACTAAGCTTTGTCACCTTTGTCTCAGATACAAGTTCTTTTAGAGTCGTGACACCATGAGGACCATCTGCCTTACCATCAATGGATATAAAATATGAATCTGGCGGAGGAGGAGGCATGCTTGGTGCAGCCTTGGACTTGTTTACGGTATTATTGCTCTGCTGGTTCATCATCTGCTGACCAGCCGCCAATCCTGCACCCATACCAATCATATCAGATGCTGTGCCATCACTATTTCCAATCGCCTCACCAGTTTGATATTTCAAATGCTCATCCAAGTCACCTGTTACGGCTCTACTAGTTCGTTTATCTATCGCTTTTTCTACATCATTAGACATAGAAATATTCTCAACCGTAATTTTAATCAATTTCAGCCCATACTCCTCAAAATAAGGAGATATAGCATCGGTCATATGTTTACCAAATATATCATAATTTGCTGCCATATCTAACGCCATAGTATCATCATTCCCCAAGACTACTGCCAATTTGCTTGTTATGAGCGAACTAAGCTGCTCATCTATCTCCTCGGTAGTAAAGTGACCATCTGTACCAACAATGTCAACAAGAAACTTTTGGGGCTCTGAGATACTCATCTCATACACACCAAATGCTCTCAAACGAACAACATCGAGCTCTTTATCCCTAATCGTAATCGGATTCTTGGTTCCCCATTTCTGGTTGGTGAATCTCTTAGTGCTAACAAAATAGACTTCTGCTTTAAATGGTGATTTAAAGCCATGATCCCAATGCTGCAAAGAGGTTAATAGGGGGAGATTCTTGGTTTCTAGCTCATACGTACCTGGCTCTAATACATCCGCGATACGCCCTTGGTCAACAAATATTGCAACTTGAGATTCTCTCACTATTAATTTTGCGCCATATTTAATCTCATTTCCATCTCTTGGAAATCTCCATACCATAGTATCACTTGTCTCATCAGTCCACTCTATAACATCTATAAACTGTCCGAGTATCCAATCCATTAGACCCATTGCTACTCCTTCTCTTCTAGTAATTTTGGTTTATCTTGTGCTGCAATATTAGCCGCCTCAGCCTTAACCTTGGTCTCTAAGAGTGCGCTCTTTAGTTCAGACTCCGTACGCTCCAATTCAATCAATGCTTTTTCTCTATCTGCAGCACCTTCTTGTGCAATTTTCAATGAATCATTCAGCGTAGCAATCAATGTCTCATTTGCCTTTTTAATACTCTCGATATCAAACACTCCCCTCTCCATCTGAGTACGTATTTCTCTATTTGCCTCCCTGAGTCCCTCTGCATTTTTCTCCAGTAACTCATTGGTCAAATCAGAAGACTCTTTTACGGCAGTTGCAGCATCATGACTTCTAAAAATGGCTACTGTCTGAGCCAATTGGTTTCTCCATAGTGGCACAGTATTGACCAGTGTTGAGGTAATCTTATTTATTAAAGATTTATCATTTTCTTGTATTAATCTAATGGATGGTAAAGCCTGCATCGCCACCTGTCTTGAGAGTCTTAGATCATGAATACGACGACTGAGATCGTCTCTGAAACCTCTTAACTCTTTTAGTTCCTGGATAGCCATCATATCATCTTTATCCATCTTTTGCTCAAATTCTGGTATGGTATTTTGATCCATCTCTTCGAGCTTGGTCTCTCCTGCTTTTATATATAACTCCAGTGATCTGAGATAGTCCAGATTCGCATCATAAAGCTTATCAAGAGCCACCATATCTCCCATCAGTGTACCTTTATGCTCTTCTAGTTGATTGGATATTGTATCAATCTGGTCTCTGACTCCTTCGTATTTCTGCATAAAGCGAACCAAAGGTTTACCTCTGCCTAACAATTTTTGCCAAAATGAAAGTTTTTCATTTGGATCATACTGCTCCATATCAAACCCTCTGATAGAAGCAACCATATTGTTTAGTGCATCTCCTGCTTTGCCTGCATTTTTGTTTTTAACTCCCGAAATCATTCTATTTGAGATATCATCGAGCTTCTCTTGCGCGGCTGAACCAAAATATATGACAGAGCTTCTCTCCTTTATGTCCAATTCAGACAATGCAGCCAATAGCTGAATCTCCTCGCCCTGCTTTACCTCTGGAATATTTTGCTCTCTCTCTTTTTGCATTGTTTTCACTTTATTTTTTGTTACTTGCTCTTCCATTTTCATCCTTTTAATTTTTTATCTGTTCTTTTAACGTATCTATATGCACATCCAAATCAAACTGATTGTTGCTTCTTAGCCTATCAAGCTCTCTATCAAATCTATGCTCTACATCATCAAATAATTTATAGATTTTATCTTTTGTCTCTTCATTCACATCTTTGTCTCCCATTTGATTATAGGAATCTACTACATTTTTAACTCCATCGATATATACTATTAAAAATTTTCTAGCTACCCTTATGTCTTTTGGGTCCTCCTCTATTACCTGAAGGATCTCTTTTGCTTTCGATGTTGCCTTTTGAATACTACTCAAAAGTGATATATCACTTATCTTGGCAGACTCATTCTCAATATATTCTATTTTTTCATTGGCTTCACTGATAGTTTTTATCACCAAATCAGCCGAGATACCCTCTATATTACTAATCTTATCACTTTTTGGGTCGTTACCATAATACATCAAAGAACCTGCTACTCCAATCAAGCCCAAAAGTAATGACTTGACAAACCCAATCTCTCCACTAAAAGATAAAAACAAAATAGAGAAACCAAGAGCCAGTGCGCCTATCATCAAATAGTGCACCCTAGGTGCCTTGGCAATGGTTGTATTGCGATACACATCTGCCTGAGATAAACCTTGAGAGACAAGCCATGTCGAACCAAAGAGCATCAAAAACCCAATTCCATTTAGTATAAATTGCTTAAAATTAGAAGAAAATAGCTCTATCACAACCGAGACGGACAGTACTGCTAAGGCAACATACAAAAGATATGGTTTTCTTTTAGAGGCACGATCAAGTTTTCTGGTGTCAATTCGTTTTATTTTTGCCATACATTACCACACAAAAACAGATAAAATAGAACTACCCAAAGAGTAGACCAAAAACATAAAACCAAATAATTTCTTATAATTCATTCGTCGCCCTCACTCAAGTGTATTTGATATAGTTTATCTAAAAATCTTTAACGACTACACAAGGCATGCATAGCAAGATATATAGTTACCCTGCAATCACAAACAAATACTCAATCAACTTTAAAAAATATTCATACCCAACCACATCATGCCAGAACAAGCCACCTCTGACCCATCTCTTAGCTTCGGAAACAAAAGTACTTGCCCATGGGTTATCATAAAGGTCTAAGACTTAGTTATAAAGCACAATTCCATCAATATATGTAAAACCTTTTGTATTGTAGGTCACTAGTTTAGCATTCAGTACCAGTGCTGTAGAAGCTATCAGACTATCAGGTATATCTTGAGTGTAACTTTTGGCATACCGTTTTACTAATCTAGTTGCTTTTTTTGAAATATTTTCATTGAGTTCTATGATGTTGAAAAGTGAGACAAACTTCTCTAATTTAGCTAATTCTGCTTTATTTAACGCACTATAATAAAGCTCCATCACCGTAATAATTGAAATGGAAAGCTTTGCTTCAAGTGCCTCTATTTTAGAAATCGTTTTATCATTTCCTTTTAGTATTTCTATAAGTATATTGGTATCTAGGAGCACTATCTCCATGCTTTGTCTCGTAAAGACTCTTG
>CAYWGB010000007.1:0-14871 GCA_964457825.1 uncultured Campylobacterales bacterium
CCCCTACTTTCCTATCTGATTTTTGTTCAAAGCCTATAGCCTCACCTCTTTTTTCAATGTCTTTTATTATTTGTTTTATGTTGTTCATTTATTTTCTCTTTTTTGTGCAGGGTGCGTTTTCCAGCGCACCAATAATTCAATATGCAACAATTTATTTGTTTTTGTATATGTGGTACGTTAGGAAACGTACCCTACATGCATACACAGCCATCTAAGCTGGTCATCCAATCAAGGAATCTATAAAATTTAAGTAAGTTGCTTAGAGACTAAGCAGGAAAAAAGAGAGCAGAAGAGCAGAAAATCTTTGAGTGATTTGTGTTGTGTATGAAAATGCTTTCATGGTGCTCTCCTTTTAAGTTATTAGCAGAAGTGTAGTAAAAATATAATAGTTTGTCAAGATGCATTTGATGTATAAAGAGTTAAAATCCTATCTAAATCAAATAGACCAAGCCGTTATCTATCTTAACGATACCCTCTAGCTCTGCCTCGTACACCTTGTCTCCAAATTTTGAGATAGCAGAGTCAAGTGTTGGTGTTTTTTGACACATATAATAAAACTCATCTTTGACAATATTACTATTGGGAGTACCGTATTTAGAGGCAAATTGTTCGATATCGTAGATACATTTTGCTTCCTCGTTTTGCAAGAGTGCATTGGTGCCCAAACTTCTATCTAGTGGATGAGGGATAGTGTATATTGTCTTGCCCATTTTTTTTGCATACTCTGCGGAACGGATAGAGCCGCTATCTGCATCGGCTTCTGTGATAATAAGTATCTCTCCTAATGCCACTACAAGCTCGTTGCGAAGAACAAAGCTCCATGCTGTTGCCTTGAAGTTATTTTCAAACTGGCTCAGTAGTAATCCACCTTTAGTTTCAATATCACGCAACATTCCTCTGTTGACTGCTGGATATTTAATCTCAACACCGGTGGCTAAAACAGCGATAGTCTCATAGGATTGTGCCCCATTGTGTGCGATAGCATCTACACCCATTGCACCACCACTGACTATGACTACTCCTCTACTAGAGAGTGCTTGTGCTAGTTTGCGTGTATACTCTTTAGTGTATACAGATGGGCGTCGCGTGCCAACTATAGAAACTTTTGGTCTATATAGTAGCTCTTGATTTCCACTATATGATAGCCTAGGTGGATACTTCCTCATATGTAAAAGTTCTGGTATCTCCTCGGTCATTAGTGGCATACTTTTCTCCTCTTGATATCCGAGGTTATTATAGGCTATTTTGTAAGTTTGTTCAAAAAGTATGTCAAATTGTCATACTTTTTTATTTGTAGTATTCATCTATATAAAGAGTTTGTACACTTGATAGTATTTTTACGGCTGATTTTAGTGCTCTTATAGTCTCGGGATGTGGATGGCAGATGGCGATAGCATGACCGTTCTCATGTGCTTTTTTGACAGCAAGTTTTAACTGAGACAGTATATGATCGCTGTCGAGTTTATTGTCCAAGAAAATATCTCTGTATATGTAGCGATCTCCGAATTCTTTAGTGATTTGTTTGACTTTGCTAGCGGCTGATGTTCTACTGTCTACAAACACGAATCCTCTATCTTTGAGGTACAAATATAGTTTTTGCATGGCATCATAATCACTAGTAAATACACTACCTGTGTGGTTGTTAATATATTTAACTGTAGGAAAAAGCTCTCTAATCTCATCTACTCTAGCTACTATTTTTGCATCTGAATCGTTTGTCATAAGTGTTGCCCTCATTGCGTTTAGCTTAATACTCCTTGACTCCATAGGAAGATGCACCATATAATGGGCAAGTCCATGTGCTATCTTATTGCTTTGGGGTGCCATATCCGTAGGAGGAAATATAGATGGGGTGACTTTAAATGGTAATCTTTTGATTGCATTTAGTTGATTGATATTTGATACATCATCGACTATGATCATGAGTTTTGGTTTAGGATTGGGGACCATCTGTGTTTTCGTTACTTTGTTGGGCTTTTTTGCAATATGATTTTTCGTATCTGTTGCCGAGGATGCCAACTCTTGGGCTTTGATTATTCTTTCGACTTCAGCCTCTTTGGCCTCTATCTCCTCGATACTCATAGTTGGCTCTATCTGTTCCGTTGAGATATTATCATCTAGGTCATCTAAATCTAGAGAATAGCTTAACGGCGTCGCAATAATGACTTCATGAGACTCAAGCTCTTGTTCTTGTGTGGTCATTGATGCAATTGTGGTAAAATTATTAGTTTTTGGGATTTCTACCCTATAGATACCGGTGGTATTTAGGTAAACCACAGCTACTATTGCAATGGCGATGGCAACAAAAAATGCTATTAAGAATGATAAAGTATGATTAGTTTTGCGTTCGAGTTTTTGCCTAGCTTGCTTGCGCTCTCTTATCTTTTTGATAGCTGTTTGCTGTGGTTTTTTTGGCATGTATCCTACTGATATAATTTATTATTGTGCTTTAGCAAAAAAATAGAGTAAGCCAGCGGAAGCTTCTCTACCTATGTATTTAACCTAGTTTGTCTCTTGGTTTACGATTTTATTAGCGCTGATCCATGGCATCATCTCTCTGAGCTTAACACCTGTTTGCTCTATTTTAGATGCTCTTGCATTTGTTCTTTCAGCATTCATTCTTGGATATCCTGCCTGTCCCTCAAGTATGAAATCTTTAGCAAATTTACCGTTTTGGATCTCTTTTAGAATGTCTCTCATTGCTTGTCTGGATTCGTCGTTAATAACTCTACAGCCGCTAACATAGTCACCATACTCAGCTGTATTTGAGATAGAGTATCTCATATCAGCGATACCACCTTCGAACATCAAGTCAACGATAAGCTTGAGCTCATGTAGGCATTCGAAGTATGCAAGCTCTGGAGCGTATCCAGCTTCTACTAGTGTATTGAAGCCAGCCTCTACCAATGATGTAGCTCCTCCACAAAGTACTGCTTGCTCTCCAAATAGGTCTGTCTCTGTCTCGTCTTTGAAAGTAGTTTCAATAATAGCAGTTCTTCCACCACCTATGGCTGATGCGTATGAGAGCGCTAATTCTTTTGTCTTGCCGCTTGGGTCTTGTCCAATAGCGATGAGATCTGGGATACCACCACCTCTGACAAACTCACTTCGCACTGTATGGCCTGGAGCTTTTGGTGCTATCATAGTGACATTGATATTGGCAGCTGGATGGATACGTCCATAATGGATATTAAACCCGTGACCAAACGCTATCGTAGCACCATCTTTAAGGTTTGGAGCTATCTCTTGCTCGTAGATTCTAGATTGATCTTCATCAGGAAGGAGTATCATTACTACATCAGCTTTGGCTGTAGCGTCTGCAACCGTAAGTACCTCGAAATTTTTCGCCTCTGCTTTTGCCCAAGAAGCACCATCTTTTCTGAGTCCTATAATTACATTGACTCCAGAGTCTCTGAGGTTTTCTGCATGCGCATGGCCTTGTGAGCCGAAGCCTATCATGGCTACTGTTTTTGATTTAATGATCTCAATATCACAATCTTTATCATAATATACATTTAAATTTGACATATCTCTTCCTTGATTATAGTGTTGTGCGATTATATCTTAAGTGGACTTATTTTATGATATAATTTACTATTATTACAAAGGGTGAAAGATGATAGATATACTTAACCAGAGTGTGCAATGGTGGTGGTGGATAGTACTTGGTGCTGTGCTACTCATAGCAGAGATGGGAGTAGGAACTTTTGTTTTGTTTGCGCTAAGTGTTGCTAGCTTTTTTACTGGTTTAGCTCAGTTTGTATTTGACACCATGTTTGTACCAAATATGGTCATTTGGATAATACTCTCATCAGCTTTTGTCTTTGTCTGGCAAAAATATTTCCACAATCCAACCCACTCGGATACTGGCCAATCATCATATGGCACCAAAGTAGGAGGTGTAGTGACCGAGGATATAGAGCAGGGCAATAGAGGTGAAGTGGCACTGGACGAGCCACTGGTAGGCAACAGAGTATGGATAGCCACCGCCAACAGGCGCATCCCCAAAGGGAGCAGAATTAAAATCTTAGAAATCAAAGGCAACCTACTAGAGGTAGGAGTAGCATAAAGGACAAAAAATGGAAATACTAAATTCTGGCGCACTGAATGTAGTCATAATCATAGCTATTGGTGTCATAGTAACACTTTACAAAGGTATCAATATTGTGCCTCAGGGTGAGGAGTGGGTAGTCGAGAGATTAGGTAAATTTCAACGAACAATCAAGCCCGGACTCAACCTCATCATGCCATATATCGATACCATTAGGCAAAAAATCTCTACGAGAGACATCATACTTGACATACCACAACAAGAGGTGATTACCAAAGATAATGCAGTTATCCTCACAAATGCAGTAACGTTTCTCAGAGTCACTAAGCCAGAAAACGCAGTCTATGGAGTGGAGGACTTCAAGCTCGCTATACAGCAACTAGTCATGACAACTTTACGTTCTATACTGGGTGAGATGTCACTAGACCAAGCTCTTAGCAATAGAGAGCATATAAAGGCAAAGCTCAAAGAGCAAATCATAGATGATGTTGCCGACTGGGGTGTAACTGTAAAATCCGTCGAAATACAAGATATCAACCCTAGTGCCTCTATGCAAAAAGCGATGGAGCAACAAGCTGCAGCAGAGCGAGAGAGAAGAGCCGTAGAGACCATGGCAGAGGGAAATAAAAATGCTGCTATTTTAGAGGCTGATGGAAAACTAGCTGCAGCAGAGCGGGAAGCAAAAGCACAAGTGGCATTAGCTAATGCATCAGCCGAAGCTATAGGAGTCATCAGTGACAATATCCAAGACAAAGAGTTGCCTGCTATGTTCCTTTTGGGAGATAGATACATAAATTCTCTTGACAATATGGCAAAGAGTCAAAACTCAAAGATAGTCGTATACCCTGCGGATTTACAAGCATCTATCAAAGGTATGCTAGGTGGAGTATTTAAAAAATAGATGAGTGGTTTTGCCATACAGATTACCAACGGTTGCCTACGGTCAGATATCGATCAAGAGAATCAAAATGCATTTGATAGGCTAGTCAAGCTAGGTGCCCTCAAACTAGAGAGCGATAAGCTATATAGATTAGATAGTCTGCATCGTGCCGGAAGGCTCTATCTAGGCAAAGATGGCAGAGGATATGTAGAAGCAAGTCAACCAGATCATAGGGATTTGCTTGTGGAGCCAGAAAATCTCAATGATGCACGCAGAGATGATATAGTCGTAGTCAAAAGATTTATAGCAAAACGAGGCAGAGCTAGTGGCAAAATAGTAGAGGTGATAGAAAAAGCCCATCTATACACTATCGCATATACTCACAAGGATGAGCTGGGTAATTTCATGGTGCTGGACGTTCGAAATGGCGAACCCACCACGGTTGTCATGGGCGACATGGACATATCAGCCTTCAAGATAGGTACTGTATTTAAAGTTGATATAGATGATAACCGTGTCATAGAGGTCTTTGGGCATCTAGACGACCCAAAAGTGGATGAAAAGATATCTTTGCATCTATATGACAGGCACGACCTATTCCCAGAGCCATGCGTCTCTCAGGCAGTGGGTATAGAGCATACCGTAACAGCCAGTGAACATCCCAATAGAGTAGATCTCAGGAATATGGAGTTTTGCACGATTGACCCAGTAACTGCCAAGGATTTTGATGATGCTATATATTTTGATACAGCAACCTACACACTATATGTTGCCATTGCGGACGTAAGCCACTATGTGGAGTATTTTACCGATATTGACAAAGAGGCAAAACGCAGAGGCTTTACCACATATTTCCCCCACAAATCTTTCCCAATGTTACCAAGAGAACTTAGTGAAAATATCTGTTCCCTCAAGCCAAAGGTTGATAGGCTTGCTTTTGTTGCTAAAGTAGTTCTAGACAAAGATAGTATCGAGCCTATTTCGGAGGAGTTTTTTGAAGCAATCATCCACTCAAAGCATAGATTTAACTATAATAGCGTGGACAGAATTATCGAGACTAACGCCAAGGATGCAACAGATATAGTCAAATCAATATCCAAATGGCTACTTCCTCTACATAATATAACAACTAAATTGAGATCCAAAAGATTAAAGAAAGGGTTTGATTTTAGAAGCGAAGAGACAAAAATATCACTAGATGCAACTCATATGCTAAAAAGTACAGAGATAGAGACTGGCACACCATCCCACTCACTCATAGAAGAGTGTATGCTCTTGGCAAACCAAGCATCTGCCAAAAGGTTTAAGGGAGATGGTGATGGGATTTTTCGTATACACGAGCCCCCTCAGCTAGCGCGCACAGAAGCGTTGCTCAGTGAACTAGCTGTGATTGGGATATTTGTGGAGGAGTATGAAGATAGCCCATCACTCATCAGGGCCATACAATTAGAAGCATCAAAAGTAGGATTAGAGAGCGAAGTGGATGCAATGATTATCAAATCGCTAAGACAGGCAAATTACAGTGCGTTCAATAGTGGGCACTTTGGCTTGGGGTACAAATACTATAGCCACTTTACCTCGCCTATTAGACGATACCCTGATTTGATTTTGCATCGCTTGATAAAAGCACAGATACTGCAAGACTCTAAACAGATGGAGTATCTACTCAGAAATATCGAGCCACTTGCTGCAAAGTGTAGTGATCTCGAGAGAGCCTCAACCAAAGCAGAGTGGGATTTTAGAGATCGTAAATTTGCCAGATGGGCAGAGACTCAAAGAGATAAAACTTTCCTAGCCCAAATAGTCGAAACTGGCGAAAGTGCCAAGGCGGTATTGCTAGGTGATATTAAAGGCGTTACAGTCAACTTGAAAGGTGATAACCTCATGCTCTTTGATGAGGTTAGAGTGAAAATAAACGAGGTGAATATTGCTCAAGCTGTTATCATGGCTGAGCTTACAGAATAGCGCCAAAGCTCTTAAGAGCAATACCCATGGCTCGTTGTTACTTTAATATATTTTCAATTCTAGATACCACTTCATCTCTCCCAAGAATATACATAATCTCGTCCAAATCAGAACCGGTCATCTTACCAAGCAGTGCAAGCCGTAGAGGCATTGCTAGTTTACCAAAACCTATTTGACTGGTTGACACCAGTGACTGCATCGCATCATGATACTGCTCTTTTGTTGAAGGGGCTGACTCTTGCAAAAGCTTTGAGAAATTGGTTAGAATTTCTGCTGTATCATCTTTGAAAGCTTTTTTCATGCTTTTCTCATCATAACTAGTTGGTGCATCAACAATAAGTTTAATTTGTTCTGCCAACTCTACTAGAGTTTTGCCTCGTTCTTTTGTGGCATTTAGTAGCTGTGATGCTTTAGCATTATCTGTCAAGTCTACACCGAAATCTTTGAGTAGCTCTACAAGCTCATTGTCTGGCTTATTTTTAATATAATGAGCATTCAACCACAATAACTTGTCTAGGTTGTAATTAGATGAACTTTTGTTTATGTCATTTGGATCAAATAGCTCTTTCATCTCATCTAAACTAAATATCTCCTGGTCGCCGTGACTCCAGCCTAGCCTGATGAGAAAATTTAGAAGTGCTTCTGGCAGGTATCCCAATGCCTTATACTCCATCACATCTGTAGCACCATCACGCTTAGAGAGTTTTTTGCCTTGTTCATTATTGATCATTGCAACATGATAAAATTTTGGTATATCAAAACTTAAAGCATTGTAGACAACTAATTGCTTTGGAGTATTGTAGAGATGATCATCCCCTCTAATTACGTCCGTGATACCCATAAGTGCATCATCTATAGCTACAACAAAATTATAGGTAGGTGTTCCATCTGCTCTAGCAATTATAAAGTCATCTACCTCTGTTGCTGCGATATTAATCTCGCCTTTTACACCATCATCAAATGATATCATGCCCTCAAGAGGTGCTTTGATTCTTATGACAGGCTCTATTCCTTCTGGTGGCGTGCCATCAAAATCTCGATATCTTCCATCATATCTAGGCCGTTCTTTACGTGCAGTTTGCTCTGCTCTGAGTACATCCAACTCCTCTTTACTCATATAACATTTATATGCTTTTCCTTCTGACAACAACTGATCTATATATTTCTTGTAAATATCGAATCTCTGTGATTGGTATATCTCTTTGCCATCATAATTCAACCCAACCCAGTTAAATGCCTCAATAATAGCATCTTTAGCTTGAGCAGAGTTCCTGTCCATATCTGTATCTTCTATGCGCAGTAAAAACTTGTCGTTTTCTTTTTGGCTAGATAACCATGAAAATAGAGCTGTTCTAAGCCCTCCTATATGTAGATAGCCTGTAGGGGATGGTGCAAATCTTGTAACTGTAGACATATAAAGCCTTATTATGAAATTGTGTGATTGTATCGTAAATATAGTTAAGAGGATTAGAGTTGAGGGCTGTGCCCTCAATGTAGAAAGATTATTTTTTTGACTTTACTTTCTTTTTAGTTGTTTTTGTTTTTGTTTTAAGCTTTTTACTCTTGCTTTTTGTTTTTGTCTTGAGCTCTTTCTTTTTGTCGTCTATGCTCTTGATTTTTCTCTCTTTTTTCTTCTCTGTGGACTTTGCTTTTGTAACTTTTTTATCTGTACTTTTTTTAGCATCTTCTACTTTAGTTGTTTTGCTTTTTGACTTTGTTTTTGTCTTTGATTTTGTTACCTTGGCAGCTTTTTCTCCAACTTTAACATCACTTTTGATGTTAGCTACGATTTGCTCTCCAACACCGTCTGCTCTAGCAGATAAATCTTCAAAAGATTTAAACTTTGCACTTTTTCTTGCTTTAATGATATTGGCAGCCTTAACTTCACCTATACCATTAATCTCCATTAGCTTCTCTTTTGAAGCCTTATTTACCTCTGATAGGCTCATTGCAAATGATGCAGATGATGCCAATAGTAGTCCTGTTATTAATTTTTTCAACATTGTCTTTCCTTTAAATCAATTTTTATGGACGATAGTCCCTGTTTGTATTATATCTAATTTTTTCTTGTGAACTCTGGCACAATAGCTTGAAGCCCTGCTACCTTGTCTTCACACTCCAATAATAGCGAAATATCATTAACCAATTGAGAAATATCGTACTTGGTAGGATGAGCTATGAAGATAGAGCTATATTTTGTTTTGCGTTCACTATCATCTAGGAGTAGCTCTTCATAAAGCTTTTCGCCTGGGCGCAGACCTGTAAATTTTATATCTACTTGTCCATCTTTGCCGCTAAGTTTAATCATCTGTCTAGCGAGGTCTGCTATCTTTATCGGCTCACCCATATCAAGTATGAAAAGTTCACCACCTTTTGCCACGGATGCAGCCTGCAAAACAAGCTCGCAGGCTTCTGGGATGAGCATAAAATACCTAGTAATATCTGGATGGGTAACTGTTATTGGGCCACCCTGCTCGATTTGTTCTCTAAATTTTGGTATTACCGAGCCACTTGAGCCCAATACATTACCAAAGCGAACAGCAACTACCTCTGTATTTTTAGAATCAACATTTTGTGCGTATAGCTCAACTACTCTCTTGGTAGCACCCATTATATTAGTGGGTCTAACAGCTTTATCAGTGGAGATAATTACTACTTTTTGTGCACTGTTCACTATGGCAGCATCTATGACATTCATGCTTCCTATGATATTGTTTTTGATTGCCATCTCTTGATTATCTTCACAGATTGGCACATGCTTGTATGCAGCGGCATGGATTACAATATCTGGCTTTGACTCCATCATGACTTTGACTATCTGCTCTTTGTTGGAGATATCTACTAACTTCAAAGAGGCATCAGGTATCTGCTCACCTATCTGATACAGATTGTACTCACTGTTATCCACAAGCGTCAATGATGAGGCTCCAAGATTGTGGCATTGATTTGCTATCTCGCTACCTATGCTGCCGCCAGCCCCAGTGATGAGTATGTTCTTGTTGGCAACAAATGATTTGATAAGTTTTTTGTCTAAATCGTGTGGATTTCGTGCTAGGAGCTCTTCGAGTGTGACCTTTCTGAGCTGATCTGCTTGGTTTTCTATGCCTAGTATGTAGATATCATGAATTCCTATTTCGTTTAATCTCTTGTATATTTTTTGCTGCTCAATTGGATCAATTTGCTTACCAATAATTGCTGTAGTAGCCTCTCTGTTTTGAGATAGTGTTTCGATCGCTTCTAAAGGGTGAACCTTTCGGTTCATAACATATGTATTTTTAACCATTGGACTGTCATCGACTATTGCGACTATACGAAAATCATAACTCTCTTTAAACATGGCTTGAGATATAGGCGAGAGTCCTATAAGGATCGTTTTGGGTCCCTCGTGAACTGATCTGCCCTCCTTCAGAAGTCTTTTTGACATTCTAAATCCACCTATGAATAGTATAGATAACAAGAAGTCAATGATAAGAATCGAGCGGGGAAAAGGCAAGAATTCTTCTGAAAACATATATAGGACAGAGAGAAAAATACCATAAGAGACCAGCTGTGAGACCACTATACGTTTGACATCAGCTAGAGAGAAAAACCTCCAAGGTATTTGATAGATTCTCACAGTCCACATGACACCAATTTTGATAGCTACCAGTATCGCATACATTATCCAAAATTTATCCATATAGGCATCTTCTACACGAAAGTTAAATCGTAGCTTATATGCCAGCAGGAGTGTAAAAAGAGATAAAATAATATCAGAGAGTACAAAAAATATTGTCCTTGCTGTTGGTGTTGGCTGGATGAATGGCATCATGCTTGCCTTATAGCGTCTATGAAGATATCACAAACTTTATGCACAGTGTTATCGTCCATACTTGTGCCACTTGGTAGGCAGATACCATGCTCAAACATCTTTTGAGATGTTCCATCAGATACTACTAGATTATTTTTAAACAGTGGTTGCAGATGCATGGGCTTCCAGAGTGGTCTTGACTCTATGTTGCTTGCCTCAAGATGTTTGATTATCTCCATAGGATTTGATTCGTCCAATGTGAGTGTAGTCAGCCATCTGTTGCCTCTGCTGTCCTCAATCTCTGGCATAAATCGCAACCCTTTTATATCTGATAGACGCTCTTGATAGATGCTAAAGATCTGATGTTTTCTCTCTACTCTATCATGCAATACCTCCATCTGAGCCACGCCTATCGCCGCCAATACATTGCTCATGCGGTAGTTGTATCCATACTCTATGTGCTCATAATGCAGATATGGCTCCTTGGCTTGTGTTGAGAGAAATCTAGCTTTTTCAATCCACTCTTCGTTATCGGATACCAGCATACCTCCACCTGAGGTGGAGAGAATCTTGTTACCATTAAAACTATAGACCCCCATGTCGCCAAAAGTACCACTCTGTTTGCTTTTGTAACTACCCCCAAGTGATTCTGCTGCATCCTCTATGAGGTATATGCCAGCATCTTTACAAATAGTGATTATTTCGTCTAACTTGCAGAGTTGACCATATAGATGTGTAATAATGATGGCTTTTGGTTTCTTTGGAGCGGATTTAATTGCCTGCTTGAGTAGCTCAGGTGATATATTCCAACTATCGTCACTATCTACAAAGATAGGCTTGGCTCCTTGATACACGATAGCATTGATTGAGCCTATAAATGTAAATGATGATGCCAACACATAGTCATCAGCACCGACACCTAGTACTCTGAGAGCCAAATGAAGTCCAGCTGTCGCCGAAGATAGCGCCAGGGCATTTTTGGTACCTGTATATGATTTTATGCTCTCTTCGAATCCGTCCACATATGCACCTAGTGGGGCAATGTAATTGCTACGAAAAACTTCGTCTATGTATGTTTGCTCTTTGCCACTCATGTGAGGAGGAGATAGAAATATTCTTTGCATTTTGTTATCCTATTATGGTTCTTATTATATACCCAATATCCTTAGCCAAAGACCACTCTTTCATGTACTCTAAACTAATGGCGACTTTGTCAGGCCAGATTACCTCTAGATTGTATTTTTCTGGATCTTGCTGCTTGGTTAATAATTCCTCTTCATTTTTATACTTGATAGATGCTGGTCCTGTAATGCCCGGTGGCAAATCCAAGATACTTTTATCTGCTCCACTTAACTCGTCAGCAAACCCTTTGACATCTGGTCTATATCCTACAAAGCTCATAGTGCCAAGTAGTACATTAAAAAGCTGAGGAAGTTCGTCAATTTTGGTTTTTCTAAAAAATGCTCCACTTTTTGTGATGCGTACGTCTGACGATGTAGTGACGGTAGTATCTATACCATCGATTTGTTTCATGGTTTTGATTTTATAGACATTAAATGGCTTACCGTTTTTACCTATTCTTTCTTGGATAAACATACCGTTGCTTCTGGTTTCAAGTGAAGCTATAAGCCACGATAGCACCATAAGCCAAGATGTTGCAGCGATACCTACGATTGACAAAATCAGATCAAAGGCTCTTTTTTTGCGCTTGTCGGTTCTTCTCAGCATTAGAGTTTAAGTTTGTAAATTCTACTGCTAGGGCTGGCAATCACTAGTTCGAATTTCTCTTTGTCATACTCTCCCAAGAAATACATTCTCATGAACATTGAGTTTAGCGTTGCATCATTAACAATCATGTACTGGCCAAAACTTTTAGCATAAATAATAGAATACTTACTGCTTGCATCATATTGTCTTGCATTTTTGACTATCGATCCATCTTTGAGATTGGCAGTAGTGATGTAGTACTTTAGCTTAATCTTATTGCCTTTATAATCCAAAATACCTGTGGATTTATCATATGAGATATCTCGTGCGAGGAAAACTCTACTGCCGACTCTCTTAATGGCTCTCCTATTCATAAAGAAATACTCCGTAAGCTCATCTCCAGTCATTAAATCCAGATTTCCAAAGGTAAATATAGTAGGAACTATTCTTATCATTTTTTTGGTCAGAAATAGATATACATCCCTAGTCTTAGGGGGCAACTTGTAGCTGCCATCTTCTAGTTCTGACAGGACAAGGTTTGGATCTTTGCTATCATTTTTATCATCAAAGATTTGATTGGCTACGACCTCTTCTGTTTTTGCATACGTCTCAACTGCCAAACGAGAAAGCCCAGCGGCTAGCTGCGAAGAGTCTGTCTCCAATATTTTTGAAATTATAAAGTTGTCGTTGTCGTGCTTACCTCCGTCAATAAGGGTCGAGGTGTTAGAGTAGTACCAGATCGGATATCCGTAATCCCACCAAGATAGAGTATAATCCTTGGGACTTGATATCTCTTTTAATTTTTGTAAATCTTTTACCTCTGTGTTATTGAAGACGGTGCCAGGATTATATCTGGTGACATGTGTAATATTTGGCAGTAAAATTACAGTAGACATTAGTACCGCATACACCCAAGGACTTGGTAGTGATTTCTTTTTTGATGCGTTCAAAATGGTCCACATTACAAACATAATAAGTATGATAATATATGCTATCTGCTCATATGCCATTGTTTGCGAGTGCATGATATCGAAGCTAAATAGATGCTTGGCGGCGTCCCATAAAGAGCCAAGGCTCTGATGATACATATCATAGTTCTGTACAATAGCCAAGAGTATAAGAGCGATAGAGCTATATGCTAGTATCTGCCTATCTTTTATTTGAGCTAGCAAAAATAGTGCATATGTCGCCCCTAGTGCGGCTACAGGTACAGCATACACCGTAAATCTCAAACCACCCCAGTGTGCAAAAAGTGCTATACCGATTAGAGGAAGTGCCAGAATAAACTCTTTTCGCTTGAAAACAAGCAGTAGATATCCGATGATAGCAATTACGAACCCTAAACTAGAACCGCTAAGTCTCTGTGCAACATTTGAACCACTGCCGTCAGGGAAAAATGATATCCCCGTAGCCTCAGATACTGTTTGGTTGACTCCATAAAAACGCAAACCATCTGTTGTCGTTCCTGTTGTTATATATGAGTATACCTTGCTATAAATCAAGCCAATTACATCACCATAAAACAAAAAGAACACAAAAAATACTCCTGAGACTATCTGCCCCTGCTTAATGGAAATCTTTTGATATTTAAGAAATAAATACAATACCAGTAGTATGCCAATATGTAAAATGTAACCATATGGGGCCTGAATAAGCATAATCGGAATCAATGCTACGAGAACCAAAATGACAGATTTATATGTCATCTCATTATCCATATAAAACCAAACCATATAGGCGATATACATTATTCCTATCGCATATATTATGGCTTGTCCTTGGTCGTAAAGGAATGGATACAGCACTATGGCAACAGACGCATATAGGGCGGTCTTCAGGCTCATATCAAGCGTACTTTTTAGCAAAAAATAGAGTATAAACATTGGAGCCATGGCCGAGAACATATCTGTGTCATAGTATCCCGTCATAGTACGATTATAATAGCTCCATGCTACTGCACCTATAAGAGCTGCTGCAAAGCCCCAAATTGGCTCTTTATAGAGCATTGCGATTAGAACAACAGGAATAACCACTAAACTAGATATAATTGAGGGCAAGTATAGCATAACTGTATCCAGTGGAATCGATGTCACCTGAGCCACAAGTGTCGTGACTGATACGAGACCTGAGCTCCATTGTCCTGGTACCCTAGGGTTAACCGAGGCTACCCCTTCGAGCATATCTTTGGCACCTGTACCGAAATAGTATCCGTCGTTAGTGTTTATCATCATCACATCATTCCAAAAGAAAGATGGATTACTATCAAAATGGTAGTACCATATCATTCTAACTGCTATACTAAAAATATAAGCCAATACCATTAGAATGATGGCTTTCGTTGCCAAACTGTTTGGCTGATCGGTCGCTTCTTGGCTCATACATTGCCCCTTAGTAGTTTTGTAAGTACACTAAATACCCCAGCTACCGATCCAAGTCCATAAGAGAGGTGCAGGGTCAAGAAACTCTGAACTAAATACA
>CAYWGB010000008.1:0-13857 GCA_964457825.1 uncultured Campylobacterales bacterium
TTTGCCGTATCATCATCGGGTATTGCGGCAGGTGTTAGAGTCTGGGCACCTCGTTTTTCATAGAAACTGTCAAGCCCATCACTATGAAGCAAATGATACACACCCTCGCATCCCTTACAGCAAAAATAGAGTGTTGTTTTGTTGTTTTGTTCTTGAATCATGACGGATTCGTCGAACTCTAGCTGACAATGAGTGCATGCAACTTTTGCCAAAGATACTCCTATTGAACTATTTGTTGTAGAGTTTATCTTAAAATTGGTAAGAGCATGTTATTTGAAGAAAAAAACTAGATAATTTTATCTATATTGGGATACAATCTTGAGATTTAAATTAACAACCAAGGAGAGCCAAATGTCATCAGAATTAGATGCAAAAGCACTAGAATATCATATAGGTGGGAAGGTGGCAACGGAGCTTACGAAGCCATGCGATACCCAAGAAGAGCTCTCATTGGCATATACTCCAGGTGTGGCGATACCATGTCTAGAGATAGAAAAAGATAATGATTTGGCATACAAGTATACCAATAAGGGTAACTTAGTGGGTGTTGTCACTGATGGTACAGCTGTCTTGGGTCTAGGTGATATTGGAGCTGTTGCTGGTAAGCCAGTAATGGAGGGAAAATCTGTTTTGTTTAAGAAGTTTGCTAATGTTGACTCCTTTGATATAGAGCTTAGCGTTACAGATACTGAGGAGATCATATCTGCTGTAGCAGCTATCGCACCTACATTTGGTGGTATTAACCTTGAGGACATAAAAGCACCTAAATGTTTCGAGATAGAAAAAAGATTACAAGAGATGCTTGATATACCTGTATTTCACGATGATCAGCATGGAACAGCTATCATCACATCGGCTGGGCTTGTAAACGCTCTCGAAATCAGTGGTAAAAAAATAGATGAGATAACCGTAGTTGTAAATGGTGCGGGTGCAGCCGGTATATCATGTGCGAGACTCTACAGAGATTTAGGTGTACAGCATATATACATGTGCGACTCTAAGGGCGTTATAAGGTCGGATCGGGATGATTTGAATGAGTATAAAAGAGAGTTTGCAGTCGATACTGACAAACAAAAACTTGCAGATGTAATAGACGGAGCTGATATGTTTTTGGGTCTAAGTCAGCCTGGTGTGCTCACCAAAGAGATGGTAGCCTCTATGGCACCTAATCCTGTGATATTTGCCTTGGCTAATCCAACACCTGAGATTCTTCCAGAGGAGGTTGCTGAGGTTAGAGATGATGTCATAATGGGTACAGGTAGAAGTGATTATCCAAACCAAGTCAATAATGTATTGGGCTTTCCATTTATATTTAGGGGTGCCTTGGATGTAAGAGCCAAAAAGATAACAGAAAATATGAAAAAAGCTGCAGTAAAAGCATTAGCAGATTTGGCGAAGGAGCCTATACCGTATTATGTTAAAGCAGCATATCACAATAGTGAGCTGGAGTTTGGTCGTGAGCATATCATACCGGTACCTTTCAACAAGGAGGCATTGGTGTGGGTAGCATCAGCAGTTGCCAAGCAAGCTGTCGAAGATGGTGTCGCTAGAGTAAAAGATTTTGACTACGATAGGTACAGAGGTGAACTTAGAGATTTGATGTATCTACACTCTAAAGAAGATTAGCGTAGAGCCAAGATATGCCACGTAGCAAAGCAGCAGTAAGTGCCCCTGCTGCCACACCTGCTAGAACATCATCTAGCATTACTCCTAGGCCACCAGGCCATTTTTTGTCGATTGTTCCGATAGTAGATGGCTTCCATATATCAAAAAGCCTAAAGGTGAGAAAGCTTAGGGTGAGAGCTATGGTTTGGGCATAGGGGAAGCTTATGGCAACCATAGTTGATGCAGCTATCATTATGGTAATCCAAATCCCAACTACTTCATCTACGACTATATGCTTATCGTCATGCACCCCACTTTTTTTCTCATATTTGTTGACTTCGATGACACCTATGATTGTGATAGCAAGCGTGACAAGAAACAGACTCGGCATTCCAAAGTAGTATAAAATAGCTACTCCTACGGGAATGGCTGCTAATGTACCCATGGTTCCAGGAGCTCTGTCGCCTAATCCGCTACCGAAAAAAGTTAAAAAAATCTTTTGCAAATCCATATCTGACCCCTTATAGTGATGTTGTTCTATATAGATCCATTAGATCCATATAGAACTGCTCTTCATTCTGTGTCTCGAGCAACCCACTATTTGGCATCAGAGAGTAGTGGAGCTCTTGGAGGTTTTCGAATCTGTCTGGAAAAAGAGATGCTAGTATGCTGGCGGAAACCTCCTTGCGAACCAGTATTGCCGGAGGGATCATCCCATTTTTGATGAGTTGCATGATAGGTGATGGATGATATTTGACATGATGGTGCTGTCCATGAGGGCAGGTGTGGTCATTGACTAGAGTTTTGCAAGTGTTGCAGTAGACATACTCTTTTACTATTTTGATATGTATATCAATATTCTTGCATCTATCAAAGATTGTTTCTGCTTCATTACCACTGTAGTGTAGTCCAAGTCCACTGTGATTAGCTCCGATTACTAGCTGGTCACACCCATAATTTTTGGCAAGTAGGGCGTCTGAAATAAGTTCATTACTATCCGAGAATAGGTCAGTATTTTCAAAAGGTAGTACCAAGACTTTATTTCGAGCCATAAAGGTATCAATAAATTTGATTAGAGAGTTATATCTAATCTCATAACTCAAATCTTCTGAATGAAATGGTTTTTTTAGAAAGATTACCAGCAGGTCAACACTATCAATAATATTTCTCATCATCCTCTCATGAGCTCTATTTAGTGGATTAGCAGAGAGAATCATAGATGATACAAATTTCGCCCCTAATCGCTCTTTCATTGCCTTGATTCGGTTAATATTGTCTTTTACAAGGGGATATTCGACAGTATACTCTCCACTTATAGCCATGCTACCAAGTCTAGATAGTGTTTGCTTGACTCCAAGGTGAGTTTTGTCGCTAGTGCCAAATATAGATTCTAAGCGTTTTTTCTTGTCGATTTCAAATACTTCATCGACTGTTATCTCTCCAACTCTTTTTTTGTTGCAAAAGAGGTCAAGAATCTCATTTTTTTGTGCTGCTTGTAGAACTTTTTCGTTTTTTGCACCTTTGGGCGCGAGTATGAAAGAGAAGGGAAAAATAATATCTTTGTATGCTTTTGTTTCGTCAACAAGAGTGGCTTCTTTTGCGCCCATTAATTTGGTGATAGGCGATAGTATCCCCTCTTGCACGAGTGCCAGACTTGAGAGTGCTTCTTCGTCAATATGTATCGCTCTATTTGTGTTTTTTGATGTCATATTTTTTTCTCCTCTCCCATAAACTTTTTCTTGATACTCCTAGTCTTCTGGAGAGTTCCGTGTCTGGTATTTTATGCTGGAAATCTTTGATAACTTGTTGAATGTACTCATCAAGTGTTAGTATCTCTGTGTAGTCTAGCAGTCTTGTTTTGCTCTCTAGTTTTATTGTAGTAAAAGGTGTTGAAATCTCTTCGCCTACGTAGCTTAGTATGAATTGTTTTTCATTGATTATCTTGAAGAGTTCTTCTCGTTTGGTCGTATCTAACTTGTCTAGGTGTGTAATGTATGCAATACAGTGTGATTCGTATGCTTTTGCTCTCTTTTTCCAATCGCTGTTATTTAGAGGTATGAAACATAACGGCAAATTACGATCTCTAGCAATATCTAGAGCCAATTTGTCGGCACCTCTTTGGTTTAGTGATTGAACTACTATACCATTAGGTAATTTATCAAGCTTTTGTTCATGCTCTACTCCTCGAAACAGTTCACTAAAAAACTCTTGATAAAACTGGCTTTGTAGCTCTAGATGCTTGAAATGAGTATGGAGCTCAATTTTTCGTAGCAGCTCCTCTACCATAAATGGCTTTACGATATAGTCTGTAGCTCCATTTTTCAATGGTTCCCCTACAGTATCATTGTTGATGTAATTGACCATCATGATGGTGATTTTACCTTTGATTTTTCTAATCAAAGGCATAAAGTTTTGACCAGGTAGATTTGTAGAGAGTAAATAGATATCCCCAGTTGTCTTTTGCGCATCTTTGGCAGAGCTGTATATCTCTACCTCAAAATCATACTCACCTAACCTAGAAGCGATACTTTGAGCGAGATATAGCTCATTTTCGACTATGATTACCTTCATATATCTTTTCTCCAATTATAGTATGTTAGCGACGCAACAGCATGCACTGTAACGCCCTCTGATCTGCCAATGAAGCCAAGTTTTTCCGATGTTGTCGCCTTTATATTGACCTTGATTGGCTTGATTTGTAAAATATTGGCAATGTTTGTTCTCATGAGATGCTTGTGTGGTTGTATTTTTGGTTCTTGTGCGACTATAGTCATATCGATATTGTTGATTTGAAATCCACAGTTGATGACTTGATTTACTACAGTCGCTAGTAGTTGTGCTGAATCAATATTGCTATATCTTGGGTCATTGTCGGGAAAGAGCTCCCCTATGTCTCCCATACCTGCTGCACCCAGCAATGCATCGATGAGCGCATGGATAGCAACATCTCCATCACTATGCGCTTTGAATCCCATAGGTGAGTCTATTTTGACTCCACATAGCTTCATGGGCTTATCATCACAAAAAGGGTGAGTATCTATACCAAAGCCAATGAGTGTATTAGACGAAGGTGCTTCTAGGCATGCAAGCTTGGAAAGATCATCTTTGTATGTAAGTTTATGGGCTGTCTGTGAACCTTGGATAAAAAGTACTTTTTTACCAATAGAGTGTATAGCGCTGCTCTCGTCGGTAAATTGGGCTCCGTTTTTTAGAGCCAGAGCCAAATCTTCCACTAGAGATAGTTGTGGGGTTTGTATGAGCAGTAGCTCCTCTCGTGGTTCTGGGGTATTGTTGAGAAAAATAGTATCTGTGGCCTGGAGTGATGGTACGATACATGATGCTTGCTCTTTTTGCTCTATGATTTGCTTTGTTATTTGCATATCTGTACAGCATCTTGCTATATCGCTAATTAATACATATTTGGTCTCTACTTTTACAAGGGCATTTTGTACAGAATTTTGCCTAGTGTTACCTCCGGTTACATATGTAAAATCAGCAAACTGCCTCATATAGGCAATCTCATCAATGTTTGCCACAATGATTATGTTTGAAAAAGAAAAATTATCTTGGAAGTTCTGAGCCACAAAGAGCCAAAGAGGCGTGTCACCTTGGTATAGCCACTGTTTTTTGGTGCCTTTGCCAAATCTAGATGAGTCTCCAGCTGCCAAAAGTATCAGTGTAATATCTTGCAATTATCGTCCTTTGGATCCAAATTTTACGTATCATGTGTAACGAAAGTATACACTCTGTTTGCTTGGTGGATTCTTGTCGGGTGGATAATCATCTTAGTTTAAGACTTAGCTGGTATAACTCATACAAGAATAACATCAAGGAGAAATAAGTATGACAAAAGATAATGTGCTAGAAGCACTCAAAAATGTAACATATCCTGGTTTTACCAAGGATATAGTATCGTTTGACTTTGTAAAAGAGGTCGATATCGATGGGAAAAAAGTTAGTGTTACCGTAGATATCACATCTTCAGCAGATGAGGTAAAACATCAGATTGGAGCCGATGTGGAAGTCGAGTTAAAGAAATTGGGCTTTGATAATATTACTGTTAATATAAAAGCACCAGAGGCACCACAACAAAAGAGTAATACTATGAGTGGCAAAAATATAGCACCTCATATTAAAAACTTTGTTATGGTGAGCTCAGGTAAGGGTGGTGTAGGTAAATCAACAACATCGGTAAACCTTGCAATTGCCATGGCGATGCAGGGCAAAAAAGTCGGATTACTTGATGCTGATATATATGGCCCTAATATCCCTCGCATGATGGGCGTAGATGACCAAAAACCAGAAATAGCAGGCAATAAAGTAGAGCCGCTTAAAGCATATGGCGTTGAGGTGATCAGTATGGGTTCTTTGATGGAGCCAGGTCAGTCGCTCATGTGGAGAGGTGCTATGATAATGAAAGCGATTGAGCAGTTGCTTCGTGATGTACTGTGGAGTGAGCTGGATGTTTTGGTTATTGATATGCCACCAGGAACGGGTGATGCACAGCTTACGCTTGCGCAATCTGTACCAGTCACCGCTGGTATTACCGTAACTACTCCGCAAGAGGTCTCTTTGGACGATTCACGTCGTTCACTTGATATGTTTCAGAAACTACACATCCCAACTGCGGGTATCATAGAAAATATGTCAGGCTTTATATGCCCATCATGTGATGCCGAATCAGATATCTTTGGGATGGGAACATCCCAAGCTGTTGCTGATGAATTTAAGACAAAGTTGTTAGCTCGTATTCCAATAGAGCCAGAGGTTCGAATAGGTGGTGATACTGGTCAGCCAGTAGCATACCATAAGCCAGACAGTGAAACATCCAAAAGATATCAGCAGGCGGCAAGTGAGTTGATAGCATTTATTGATAAGGTAAATGAAGATGGAGGGGCTGATAATTCAGCGATTCAACCAACTACACCTCCGGGTGTGAGTGCTTGCTCTACAAAATAATCTAATTCTTATGAACCGATAGAGTTACTTGTCGGTTCCTAACGGTACGTCTCTAACTCGTTGTACAAAGAGTCTCTTTGTACCGGAGTAAAACCAGAACTTTTTATCATGTCTACAAAATCGTCTATAGCCATACCGTTGGCACTATTTGCTCCAGCGGCTGATTGTATGGACTCTTTTTGTATAGTTCCATCCAAATCATCACATCCAAACTCTTGAGCGATTAGGGCTAGATTTATGGTAGAGGTTGCCCAATATGCCTTGATATGAGCTATGTTGTCTAGTAAAATTCTACTGATTGCATATGTTTTGAGAATCTCTTGCCCTGTTAAAAAATCTTTTACTTTGAGGAAGTTATTATCTCGTTGATATACCAAAGGTATAAAGGCGTTAAAGCCACCGGTTTTGTCTTGCAGATCTCTTAGTCTAAGCATATGGTCTATTCTGTGTTCTCTGCTTTCAACATGTCCAAAAAGCATCGTGGCATTAGACTCCTTTCCTCTTTCATGCCATTTGCGGTGTATATCAAGCCATTGAGAGCTTGTGACTTTTCCTTTGCAGATGAAATCCCTGATCTTTTCGTCGAAAATTTCTGCGCCACCGCCTGGCATGCTGTCTACACCATTATCTATCATCATCTCTATTATCTCATCATAGCTATGGCCGTAAGTACGAGCGAGGTAGTCTATCTCTGCTGCAGTCATAGCTTTGATGTGTACATCAGGGAGCGCATCTTTAATGGCCCTAAAGGCATCCATATACCACTCTACGCCACCAGTGGGATTGTGTGCGGAGACAACATGCATCTCTTTTGCTCCATTCTCCCATGCTGTCTTGGCTATCTCTACAACCTCATCTTTGGTCATGGTATATTGGTTTGGATTTTTACGGCTGGCTGAATATGCGCAAAACTTACATATATCAGCGCAAATATTAGTGGGGTTTATGTGTCTGTTTATGTTGAAATATGTTTTCTTGCCGTGCTGTTTTTGTCTAATATTGTCTGCCAATATACCAAGAGTGTGGAGATCTATATCATAAAGAGTATTGGACTCCTCAAGAGATAGTCTTTCTCCATTTTGTATTTTTTCTATTATATTTTGTTGTCTATTCATATTGTATTCCATTTTGTTATTGGTTGTATTGTAGCAGATTTGGTTGAGAATAGATGAATATAAGTTTTGTTATAATACAGATAATATTGAACTATTGGAGTATATATGTGTGGAATAGTAGGGTATATTGGCCTAAAAGAGAAAAAAGAGATACTTTTAGAAGGGCTACAAGAGCTGGAGTATAGAGGGTATGATTCGGCTGGTATCGCAATCATAGAGGATAGTGCGTTGAAGCATTTTAAAGCTATAGGAAAATTGGATAATCTAAGAGTCAAGACTCAAGAGTATCTCTCGAATGGCTTTGGTGTTGCGATTGGCCACACTAGATGGGCCACGCATGGTAAACCAACTGAGCTAAATGCCCATCCTCATCTAGGAGAATATAGCTACATCATACATAATGGAATAATAGAAAACTATCAAGAACTCAAAGATGAACTTATAGCTAATGGTACTAATTTTGTAAGTCAGACTGATACAGAAGCAATGGTACACTATTTTGAAAAAGAGAATCAAGCTGTCGACTCTGCTTTTGATGCATTTGAGAGGATGATAGGTAGGCTACATGGTGCTTATGCTACTCTTTTAATAACAAAATCAGAACCTGAGACTATATTTTTTGCCAAGAATGGATCACCAATGCTAATGGCATTTGACGGAGATGAAGTTTATTTTGCATCTTCTGATTCTCCCGTGATAGGCAGAGCGACAGAGGTCTATTATTTGGAGGATGGAGAGTATGGATATGTAAAATCAGGTGAGGTGAAGCTATTTGATAAAAATGGTGAAAAAAGTTTTGCTAAACAACCTCTAAGTACAGATAAAGAGCTGGCTCAAAAAGATGGCTATAGATTTTTTATGGAAAAAGAGATTTATGAGCAGAGCCGTGTCATGAGCGAGACTATGATGGGCCGTGTCTTAGATGAGAGTATAGAGTTTGAAGAGTTAGATAAAAGCTTTTTTGATGGAATAGATGATATCAAGATATGCGCATGTGGAACTTCATACCATTCTGCGCTTGCCGGAGCATATCTGTTTGAGCGTTTAGGGAAAATGAGATGTGATGTGGAGATTGCATCAGAATTTCGCTACAAGGAACCATTTTTAACCAAGAAAACGCTTTTTGTTACTATTAGTCAAAGTGGAGAGACAGCTGATACACTTGAAGCATTAAAGATGGCAAAAAAAGCAGGTATGAGGACATTGAGTATTTGTAATGTTGATAACTCATCCATAGTACGTGAAAGTGATGTAGCTATTTTGACAAGAGCAGGAATAGAAAAAGGTGTAGCTAGCACCAAGGCATTTGCAACACAGAGTATGGTGTTGTGGATGCTTGCTCTCTATGTTGGTCAAACCAAAGGTGCCGTCTCAACAGAGAAGATGAAACAAGAGGTGAATGCTATGTTGCGAACGCCAAAGGCACTGATCGTGACTGATGCCTTACACGAGCGTATTCATAGACTATCCAAGAGATATCTTCATGGGCATGGCTTCTTCTTTATAGGACGTGATATATTTTATCCATTGGCTATGGAGGGTGCCCTTAAACTCAAGGAGATAAGTTATCTTCATGCAGAGGGGTATCCTGCAGGCGAAATGAAGCATGGCCCTATAGCATTAGCAGATAGTGAACTATTCACTATAGCATTGATGCCTAGAACAATGTTATATGATAAGATTAGGTCAAATGTAGAGGAGTTGAGTGCACGAGATGCCACAATATTGGCTATTAGCCCAGAATCTTTTGAGCTGGCTGATGATTTTATAGAGACAAAATATAGCTGTCACCCGATGGTAGAGTATTTTGAGATGATGGTTGTGACACAGCTACTGGCACTTGAGATTTCGGTTAGACTCGGTAATGATGTAGATATGCCAAGAAACTTGGCAAAGAGTGTGACAGTGGAGTAGAGACTCTCTTCATCTATTTTAGATATAATGAGATTAAGTTTAGAACATCAATAAAGGATACAAATTGCAAGGTAAAGTTTGGAAGTTTGGAGACAATGTAGATACAGATTTGATTATAGCAGCACGATATCTCAACACAAGTGAGCCTAGTGAACTGGCAAAATATGTGATGGAGGATGCTGATCCGGAGTTTGTGAATAAGATGAGTAGGGGTGACATAATAGTAGCTGGTGAGAATTTTGGATGTGGATCTTCTCGCGAGCATGCACCCATAGCCCTCAAAGCTGCCGGTGTATCTGCCGTAATCGCTCCTACATTTGCTAGAATTTTTTATAGAAATGCTTTCAATATGGGATTACCTATTTTTGAACTACCAGATGCTAGTGAGATTAATGAAGGTGATGTGGTAAGAATAGCTATGGATAGCGGTGAGGTCATTAATGAAACTAGTGGCAAGAGTTATAAATTTACTCCGATCCCAGAGTTTATGCAAGAACTTGTGGATGCAGGCGGTTTGATAGAGTTTGCAAAACTAGAGATAGAACAAAAGGAAGCATAGGCATGAGTAGAAGTTATAATATTGGAGTCATCAGAGGTGATGGAATTGGCCCAGAGATTGTAGATGAAGCTATTAGGGTACTGGATGCTATTGGACCTAGTGAAGGCATCAGGTTTAATTATCAAGATTTTTTGATGGGCGGTATTGCGATAGATGAGACAGGTGTGCCTCTGCCAGAAGAGACTGTTCAGCAGGGCAAAAAATGTGATGCTATCTTGTTTGGTGCAATTGGTGGGCCAAAATGGGACAACCTCGAAAGAGAGCTTAGGCCTGAAAGTGGTCTATTGGCTTTACGTAAAGCTATGGGAACTTTTGCAAACCTGCGTCCAGCAACAGTATATAGTGAATTAGTCAATGCCTCTACACTCAAGAGTGATGTAGTTGAGGGTGTAGATATTATGGTGGTACGCGAGCTTACTGGAGGTATCTATTTCGGACAACCAAGAGAGCAAAATAAAAATGTGGCGTTTAACACTATGATATATACCAGAGAAGAGGTTGAGCGTATCGCTAAGGTTGCTTTCGAGATAGCCATGAAACGAGATAAGAGAATCTGCTCTGTAGATAAAGCAAATGTACTAGAAGTGAGCCAGTTTTGGAGAGATATAGTTGAAGAGGTTGCCGCTGATTACCCAGAGGTAGAGCTGGAGCATATGTATGTGGATAATGCAGCGATGCAACTGATTAGGAATCCTAAACAATTTGATGTGATACTAACAGGCAATATCTTTGGTGATATTTTATCAGATGCTGCGAGTATGTTGAGTGGCTCTATAGGACTGCTTCCTAGTGCTAGTACTGGTGATGGAGTAGGCATATATGAGCCTATTCATGGATCTGCACCAGATATCGCAGGACAAGGGATTGCTAATCCGATAGCTACAATTGCAAGTGCGGCTATGATGCTAAGGTATGCGTTAAATGAGCAGAGTGCAGCAGACAGAATCGATAATGCCATCAAAAAGGCTCTTTCAGAAGGGTACAGAACTGGTGACATAGGTGCATTTGATGCCAAAGAGATATGCACCACCGACGAGATGGGCTCAATTATCGCCAATTATGCGGCAGATGGAAAATAATGCAATCAGTAGCCAGAGTGCTCATAGAGTGCAGAGATGAAAAAGGCTTAGTGTATAAGATTTCAAAAGTTTTCTATGAGCATAGTCTAAATATAGACAATAACAAAGAGTTTGTTGATAAAGATTCAAATAAGTTTTTTATGCGTAGTGTAGTATCTGGAAAATTTATGTTTAATGAGCTAGATAGAAGCCTTAGAGAAGTTTTACCAAAAGATGCACATTTGAAACTCATAGAGCCAAAAATTAAAAACATAGTCCTCATGGCAACAAAAGAGTCGCATGCCCTTGGTGATATTTTACTTAGGCATGCAGATGGAGAGCTGGATGCCAATATTGTGGCTGTTGTTAGTAATCATGATTATGTAGAAACGCTTACGAGACGATTTGGCCTGCCTTTTATCTGTGTTGACTCAGAAGGTTGCAATAGAGATGAGCACGAGGCGAAGATTAAGGATGTGCTTGATGAGATGACCTTTGATTATATCGTCTTGGCAAAATATATGAGAATTCTAACATCTGATTTTGTGAGTAGGTACGAGAAAAAAATTATTAATATTCATCATTCATTTTTACCAGCCTTTATCGGTGCCAATCCATATAAGCAAGCTTATGATAGAGGTGTCAAGATAATAGGTGCTACAGCACACTTTGTTACAGATGATTTAGATGCTGGGCCAATAATCGCGCAAGATGTCATACATGTTGACCATGGATTGGGCTGGCGCGAGATGCAAAGGTCGGGAAAAGATGTCGAGAAAATTGTCTTGTCCCATGCTCTAAGTTTAGTACTCGACGATAGAGTATTTGTCAATGGAAATAAAACGGTTATTTTCTAGATGTTGAATATTGTGCTTGTGGAACCAGATATACCACAAAATACTGGAACGATTGGAAGATTGTGTGTTAATCTTGGCGCACGTTTGCATCTGGTGAGACCATTGGGGTTTGATATTGATGATAAGGCTGTTAAGCGCGCAGGATTGGACTACTGGAAAGATTTAGACTTGGTGGTATGGGATAGCTTTGATGAGTTTTTAGAAGCAAACCCTGTCAGCGCACAGACGCATATGGCAACAACTAAAAGTGATAGACTTTACTGGGATTGTGAATATGGAAGGGACGATTTCATACTGTTTGGATCCGAGACAAGGGGTATAGATGAGAAGATACTTTTAAAATATCCAAAAAGTTGTATGACTATTCCCATGGGAGAAGGTGGTCGCAGTCTAAATCTAAGTATCAGCGTAGGTATTGTTGCATATGAGGCATTAAGACAGAACTATGATGGATTTCAAAAGATTACTATTAGCAACAAGGAAGAGAGATGAATATGGGAGATTATATCTATATCATAGTAATTGTTCTCTTTTCATGGATGACCTTTTTGATTATCAGAGGAAATTTCCAAAGAAAGTTTAATAATGATGGTAAAAGAGTAGATTTAATAGAAGAGGATAAAAAATCTCAAAGTGACAGCAGTAGATGAGAAAAATAATACTGTTGATATTTTTCTCAGTCATAGCAATGGCATCAGACAGTGTAGTGGAGATATATAACTGTTATGGAGGAGCTCATCACCTCAAAGCTGAAGGAAGAGTGGTTAAGGAAAAAACAACGAAAAAAGTACAGGTCAATGATAGTGTATTGAAGAATTTTACAAGGAAAATATCTAGATTTTTTAATAAAGAGAAAAAAGATATTGTGTTGGGTGTTAAGATAGGTAACTCTACATACTATACGAAAACCGATGATGAAGGCTACTTTGATATCGATATGGACGTCCCAATGGTTCTGGGTGATAGTGAAATTATTGATATTTATCTTGATGAAGAGAACACCACTCACGCAAGGTGCATCATGCAGCATCCATTATCTAATGGCATAGGTGTTATATCTGATTTTGATGATACGTTAATTGTCTCTAATGTTCCTAGCAAGAGCAAACTTTTTAAAAATACATTTATGAAAAATTATAAGCAAAGGAGACTTGTAAAGTCTACAGCTATAAAGATAAAATCTATTCTATCACAACAAAAAAGAAGTGCATTTTTTGTTTTGTCATCATCGCCAAATCAGATAAGCAATAGTATAAATAACTTTTTGGATTACAATGATATGCCTGATAGAAGTATCATAACAAAAAAGATACATGGATCTAATGGCTACTCTATATTGAAACAAAGTACGTACAAGAGTGATAAGATCAAAAAGCTTATATCTATCTATCCTGATATCAAGTGGACTCTCTTTGGTGATAGTGGAGAGCAAGATAAACAAATATATAGTGAGATAGACAAGAGCTATTCAGATAGCATAGAATCAATTTATATTCGCAATGTGATTACTGACAAGCTAGAGAAGATAAAATAAATTTTTCATCTTTGTGTAACAATTTGTATTTATTTTCACCAATATTAAAACAGGATGCTTTTGACTGGAAAAACTTTTAGGTATTCATGATAGAATACTACTGTAAACTATTGCATATAATAAATATAATTAGCTTAGCGGTTCATTCGTACCTATTGCTTTCTAGCTATAATACTATTAATTAAATGCTAATTTATCATCAAACTAAAGGAGAACTCGATGGCTCAAAAGGCGATTAGAGAATATGACGCAAAGT